>JAGBFU010000006.1 GCA_017936285.1 Marinifilaceae bacterium
GGATTTCCCTACAGGAGGTACTATTTACGGATATAGTGGTGTAAAAGAGGCCTATTTGACAGGTAAGGGACGTATTATTATGCGTGCCAAGACCGGAATTGAGGTAATGCCAAATGGTCGGGAGTGCATTGTTGTTACCGAGATTCCATATATGGTAAACAAGGCTGAGCTGATTTCGCATATTGCCGATCTGGTTAATGACAAGAAGATAGAGGGAATATCAGATATCAATGATGAGTCATCGCTTGAGGTTGGACTGAGAATTGTAATTGAGTTGAAGCGCGATGCTGTAGCGAATGTAGTGCTTAATACTCTTTTGAAACACTCTGCATTACAATCTTCATTCGGTGTAAATAATGTTGCATTAGTTCACGGACGCCCTCGCCTGTTGAACTTAAAGGAACTTATCAAGTATTTTATTGAACACAGACATGAGGTTGTTGTTCGCAGAAGTCAATATGAACTTGCTCAGGCAGAGAGACGAGCACACATTCTGCGTGGATTGATTATCGCGTCGGATAATATTGATGAAGTTGTCGAGATCATTAAAACATCGCCATCAACAGCTGAGGCTAAGGAGAGATTGATAGCTCGCTTTATGATTGATGATATTCAGGCAACTGCCATTGTTGAGATGCGTTTGCGTCAGTTGACAGGATTGGAGCAAAATAAATTGCGTGCTGAGGCAGAGGAGCTTGAAAAGACTATCGCTTACTTGAAAGAGGTTCTGGCTAATGTTGAGTTGAGAATGTCTATAATAAAGGAGGAGTTGATAGAGATCAAGGAGAAGTATGGTGATGAGCGCAGAACTGATATTGAATTTGCAGCCGAGGAGTTTAATCCAGAGGATTTCTATGCTGACGAAGATGTAGTAATTACCATATCACATATGGGTTATATCAAACGTACATCTCTCTCTGAGTATAGGGTTCAGAATAGAGGAGGCAAGGGATCTAAGGGAACCGGAACTCGTGAGGAGGATTTCCTTGAGCACCTTGTTACCGCAAGAATGCACAATACCATGTTGTTCTTTACAGAGCAAGGTAAATGCTTCTGGTTGAAGGTATATGAGATTCCTGAAGGAACAAAACAGTCAAAGGGTAGAGCTATCCAGAATTTGTTGAATATTGATCCGGGAGATAAGGTGATGGCATATATCAATGTATTGGATTTGAAGGATGTTGACTATATCAATTCAAACTACATTGTTCTATGTACAAAATATGGTATTATCAAGAAGACAACATTGGAAGCATATTCACGCCCAAGAACAAATGGTATTAATGCTATTGTTATTCGTGAAGGTGACCAGCTTCTTGAAGCTAAATTGACTAATGGTAACATGGATATTATGGTTGCTGTTAAGTCAGGTAAGGCTATACGTTTCCATGAGAGTGCCGTTCGCCCAATGGGACGTGTTGCATCGGGAGTTAAAGCAATCTCTGTTCCTGATGAAGACGAGGCAGTTGGAATGATTTGTGTTGATACACAAAATAATCCTGATAATATCCTGGTGGTTTCTGAGAATGGTTTCGGTAAACGTTCGGATATTGAGGAGTATCGTGTTACACATCGTGGAGGTAAGGGTGTCAAGACTATCAATATTACAGAAAAGACAGGAGATTTGATTGCCCTTGAGCAGGTTACAGACGATAGTAATTTGATGATTATAACCAAGAACGGAATAGTTATTCGACAGGAGGTTAGCAAGTTGCGAGTAATGGGACGTGCAACACAGGGTGTTAAATTGATTAACTTGGGCGAAGAGGATGCAATCGCTGCAGTAACAAAGGTTCCGGCTTCAAATGAGGAGGAGATAGAGAATACAGATTCGGCAGAGCAGAGTAGTGATTCTGAGCAGAGCATTGAAACATCTGATACTCCAAAAGTTGAAGTAAATGATGAGAGTAATGAAAATTAAATTTATAAAGTTAAACTAAAAACAACAAAGCTATGAGACGTATTTCGTTTGTAATGGCTCTTCTATGTTGCATTACATTTTCAGCTAATGCACAGAAGGGTAAGGTGACAATGGCTAAGAGCTATTTTACATCAGGAGATGTTGCTATGGCAAAAAAATTGATTGACCAGGCAATGGAACATGATGGTTGTGCTGATAATGCACAAGGTCATTTCATCTTTGGTCAAATCTACCAAAGTGGAATTGAGAGCGGTGATAAAAGTATTGCTGTTTCAAGTGATGTAAAGAGAGTTTGGGAGGCATACCAGGAGGTTGAGAAACTGGATGTAAAAAAGAAGTATGCCAAGAAATTGGGTGCTCAGTATAAGAACCTTTTCATTGACTACCAAAACTATGGTATTGAGGAGTTCAATGTAAATAATTTCAAAGAAGCGTATGATGCATTTATCACAACATTGAATATTGGAAAAAATCCATATTATGTTGCAGTAGTCGGAGAGAAGGTTGATACTACAATCATGTACTTTGCAGCATTGGCTGCTCACCAGTCTGAGGATTATGCTAATGCAGAGAAGCTTTATAAAGAGCTGCTTCCTTACGATTTTAAGTCTGAAAATGTATACGAGATGTTGAGCTTCGTATTGAAGACTCAAGGTAAAGAGGAAGAGGCAGTTAAGATTATGACCGAGGGTATTAAGAGATTCCCTAACAACAACTATATGCTTGTTGAGATGATCAACTATTACCTTGAGAGTCCAAATCCTGCAGATGCAATTCCTTATCTAGACGAGGCAATTGCTTTGAATCCAACATCTGTTGCATTTATCAGATCAAAGGCTAATATCTATGATAAGATTAAGGATTACGAGCAGGCTGTGAAATTGTATAATGAGGTATTGGCTATCGATCCTAACGATTTCTTCTCAACATATTCAATCGGAGTTATCGAGCTTCAGAAGGTTAATGACTTCCAGAAGGAGGTTCAGAATATATCAGACTTCAAGTTGTATGACAAGAAGATGGCTGAGGTTTACGAAAATTATAAGGCAGTTCTTCCATATTTCGAGAAGGCTCACCAACTTAATTCTGACGATAGAAATACAATGACAACCCTTAAGGAGATTTATTACAAGTTGCGTAATATCGACGATAAATATGAGGGTATGTATAATGATATGGTTAATAAGTTGAATACATATTAATTTATCACATATAATTTATTAATAGAGTTTATAAAATGGTCAGCTAAAATTTAGCTGACCATTTTTATTTTACTGATAATCAGCTTAAAAATGTTTGTCGTTATACCCTAATTTAACATAATATAAATTATAGGACAAATTATAAAGTTTCATTCAACTCTACTTATGTATAGATTTTGGTAATACAAGGAATAATAACTACCTTTGTGATATTGAAAATATACAATAAAATGAAGGGAAAAGTTGTTATTGTAACCGGAGCATCATCCGGTATTGGCGAGGCTCTTGTTCAAGAGCTGGCTGGTCGCGGAGCAAAAATAGTTGCGGCAGCACGTTCAATTGATAAACTCAATGAGATGTGCAAGAAATATAGCGATGCCGGTGTCGAATTTCTACCGGTTCAGACAGATGTAACCAATGAAATTGATTGTGAAAATCTTATTACAAGAACTATACAGAAGTTTGGTCAGATAGATGTATTAATTAATAATGCAGGAATATCTATGCGTGCAATGTTAACTGATACAGATTTGAGCGTTCTACATAAGCTGATGGATGTAAACTTCTGGGGTACAGTTAATTGTACCAAATTTGCACTTCCCTATCTGCTTGAGAGAAAAGGAAGTCTGGTTGGAGTAATTTCAATTGCAGGATACGTTGGTTTGCCTGCACGTACAGGATATGCTGCAAGTAAGTTTGCTGTTCGTGGATTTTTGGATACAATCCGTATTGAATACTTGCGAAGAGGCCTTCATGTATTGGTTGCTGCTCCCGGCTTTACTGCATCAAACATAAGAAAGACTGCTTTGACTGCCGATGGATCTCAACAAGGTGAGACACCTCGGAATGAGGAGAAGATGATGTCTGCAGAGCGTTGTGCAGAGATTATTGTAAAAGGAATTATAAAGAGAAAACGCTCTATTGTTATGACATTCGTTGAGGGTAAATTGACTGTATTCTTAAGTAAATGGTGGCCATCACTTTTAGATAGATTATGTCTTTCCCATATGTCAAAAGAGCCAAATTCTCCGTTCTAAATATCTTGAGCAGGAATTTTAGAAGTTATTTAAGATGGGTGTAAAGAAGTATTTTATAGCAATTTTTCTACTCTTTTTTGTTTCATTACTTGAGGCAAATGCACAATTCTTTTTTTCTAACTATTTCAGTTTGAATAACACTATAACAGAAGATTCGCTGAGAATAGAGGGAAGGAATTCCATCGCTATCCCCCCAAGCTATTACACTATTCATATAGATAACCCCTATACCCTTCCGAAAAAAATTGATAAAACAGCGCGTCTGCCCCGAATGTTTGATAATATCGGTTTATGGTACTTGATTCAGGGAATTAAAGCAGATATGCCACGGGATCCTGAACTGAAAGAGGCTCTTACTGTGTTGACTAAATATATGGAAAACAGGCGTCTTCATGAACAAATCAATGCAATGAGAAGGGTTACAATGAAGACTGAAGAGAAGGTAAATGCTATTAATTTTATTCAGAGCGAGATAACCAAAGATAGTATTCAATCTGAGGAGGAGTACGAGGGGAACGATTTACAGCTGCTTTTGGCTGCATTTGCGAATGACTCAACTTTTCAATGGCTAAAGAAGATTAGTCGCGACTCTATTCAATTGGAGATAATAGACCAAAATGACTCTTTAGCTTACGCTATGTGGATAAATAATGGAATGCATCAATATCGTAGACTGTGGTTAAAAACGTCATCTGGCGATTCCATTGGAACATGGCTGGAGACCTTGCCCGAAGGTAATCGCCTGCGTATCAATATAGATGGTGCCAATGCTGCCCGATTGAACGAGATTATGAAGGAGAAGAGCATTGTTAAGATTAACAATACTATGAATCCTGATAATTTCAAAGTGGCAGATATTGATAAAAGTTCATTGGCAAAACGATATTGGACCTATTTTACGTCATACGATTTGAATTTGACGCAAGCAGCTGTAAAGAACTGGGCAAGCGGTGGTCAGAACTCCTTGTCTATGATTTTAAAGTTTGTTGGAAAGGCGAATTACAATAAGAATAAGTTTAGTTTAGAGAACTACCTTAAGTGTAATTTAGGTGTTGTATGGTATCAAGGTAGTTCCCCAAGAAAGAGTGATGACTATTTTGAAATAAACTCTAAGTTGGGATATAATGCAGGAAAGAATTGGTTCTATACATTGCAATTTAACCTCCAGACACAGCTTTTTAATTCATATAAATACTCCGGTGATACACGAACGTTAGTGGCAAATTTTATGTCTCCTACATATATTGTGCCCTCGCTCGGTATGAACTATAAGCCTAATAACAGAGTCTCGCTGTTGGTATCTCCTATAGCCGGAAAATTGACATATTTACGTGATAATGTTAAGGTTCCTCCTAAAAACTATGGAGTTCCCGAGGATAAACATGTCAAATCAAGTGTCGGTATGAGTATTAACTATATTCACTCATCTAAGACGTTATGGAATATTATGAATGTCAAGAGTGAATTTGAGTCATTTCTATACTATAACATGAAGGACTATAAAGTACCGCTCTATGCTAACTGGAAATTGACTCTGAAATTTAATATTAACTACTTTATCAATACCACTCTTTACATGGAGACAATGTATAATGAAAGTTCATCAACAAAAGTGCAGTTTAAGGAGAATCTGGGTATTGGCGTAAGTTTCAGATTATAGTATGAGCAAGGTTTGGCGATATAGTTTGTTGGTATTTGGAGTACTGCTTGTTATGGGAGCCTGCTTTGTCTGGTTTACATATAGAGAGCTATATATAAATAAGGTAGGTAATAAAAATACAGTTATTTATATAACTGATGGTGATAATGTAAACTCGGTATATAAAAAACTGGATTCTGCAGGTATATCTATCAGTGAGAATCTTTATAATCTGTTTGTTGAGTTAAAAAATTATACACCAGGAGCTCATCCGGGTAGATATAGAATTGATAATATCTCTTTTAATCAACTTATTAACAGATTAAGGATTGGAGACGAGGATGCTCTTGATTTTACCTTTCTGGCTACTCGTTATCTCTCTGATATTTTCGGACGTGCAGATAAAGCATTTCTATATATTGACTCAATTCAACTAATGAATTTTGTGAATGATGAAAGGCAAATAGAGGCACTTGGTTTTACTAAAGCTACCCTGCCGGCTCTTTTTATCCCCAATACATACGAGATGTTCTGGACTACTACTCAAGAGGAGTTTTTTCAGAGATTGAGGCGCGAATACACCTCATTTTGGAATGAGGGCCGCACTGCTAAGGCAAAAGCAATCGGATTAACACCTTTGGAAGTATCCACACTGGCCTCAATCATCGATGAAGAGAGTTCATATCTTCCAGAGTATAGACGAATTGCCGGAGTTTACCTGAATCGCCTCAAACGAGGTATGAAATTGGAGGCTGATCCAACATTGAAGTATGCAAATAATGATTTTGATGCAAAAAGGGTTTTGGACAGACACAAACTTATAGATTCGCCATATAATACGTATATGTATGCAGGGCTACCTCCCGGTCCTATCCGTGTGCCCTCGCCTCAAGCAATTGATGCAGTATTGAATGCTGAGAAGCATAGTTTTATATTCTTTTGTGCAAATTCTGATTTTTCTGGAACTCATGTTTTTGCAAAAACTCTGAATGAGCACAATAATAATGCAAGAAAATATCGTAAAGCATTGCAACAGCGCAGGATATATCGTTAAAAATATGTCTAAATCCTTTGGTTATTTGGAATTAAAGTATTACCTTTGCGCCCGATAAAATATTTTTTACCAAATTAATTAAAAACTATGTTGAATCATTACGAGACCGTTTTCATTACAACTCCCGTTTTATCTGAGACTCAGGTAAAGGAAGCGGCAGAGAAATTCAAGAACGTCATTCTTGCAAATGGTGGCGTTATTGAGAATGAGGAGTCATGGGGACTTCGCAAACTGGCTTATCCTATCCAGAACAAAACAACAGGATTCTATCAGTTGCTACAGTTTAGCGGCGAGGGTACACTCGTTGAGAAACTAGAGACAGCTTACAGACGTGACGAGAGAGTTATTCGTTTCTTGACCTTCAAACTTGACAAGTTTGCATTGGCATATGCAGAGAAGAGAAAGAACAAATTGTCTAACAAATCAGAGGAGAAATAAGTCATGGCACAGATAGATAGCGAGATCAGATACTTGACCCCACCTACAGTGGATGTGAAGAAGAAAAAGTATTGTCGTTTCAAAAAAGCAGGTATTAAGTATATTGATTATAAAGATCCTGAGTTTTTGAAAAAGTTCTTGAACGAGCAAGGTAAGATCCTTCCAAGACGTATTACAGGAACATCTATGAAGTTCCAGAGAAAAGTTGCAACAGCAGTTAAGCGCGCAAGACATCTTGCATTGCTTCCATATGTAACTGATTTGATGAAATAATTAAACAAAGGAGGACAAAAAGATGGAAGTAATTTTGTTAAGCGATATAGCTACATTAGGTCACAAGGATGACATTGTTAATGTAAAGCCTGGATATGGTCGTAACTATTTGATCCCTCAGGGATACGCTATTCTTGCTACAGAGTCTGCAAAGAAGATTGTAGCTGAGAATATCAAACAACGCGCTCACAAAGAGGCTAAAATTAAGGCCGAGGCTGAGGAGTTGGCTGCTAAGTTGGCAGAGGTTAAGTTGACTTTGAATGCTAAGTCAAGTGCAACTGGCAAGATCTTCGGTTCTATCAACAATGTAATGATTGCTGAGGCATTGGCAACTCAAGGATATGAGATTGATAGAAAGAAAATCATCCTCAAAGAGGTTAAAGAGATCGGTGAGTACACAGCAACAATCAAATTGCACCGTGAGGTTAAGGTAGATGTTGCATTTGAGGTTGTAGCCGAGTAATAAATTAGTAAATTAAAGCTTTCCAAACAAACAATAAAGGGTGTCCGCAAGACACCCTTTTTTTTATCTGAATTCTTAGAATCTTCAAATCATATTTGTATTTTTGTAGTTTAGGAAATGGTTAAAGCATATAATGACAAAGAGTAAATACATATCATTAAAAGGTATCCGTGTTAATAATCTAAAGAATATCTCATTAGATATAGAGTTAAATAAATTCACGGTTGTTACAGGTGTTTCCGGCAGTGGTAAATCATCGCTCGCCTTTGATACTCTTTATGCAGAGGGACAACGCAGATATGTTGAGTCACTCTCTTCTTATGCCAGACAGTTTCTTGGAAGATTAAACAAACCGGAGTGTGATTCTATTCTGGGTATTCCACCATCGATTGCCATTGAGCAGAAGGTAAATTCATCGAATCCTCGTTCAACTGTAGGTACTCTTACAGAGATATATGACTACCTGAAGTTGCTTTATGCACGTATCGGTAAAACAATCTCCCCTATTTCTGGACAACAGGTAAGGTGTGATACAGTAGAAAGTATAAGAAAATTTATTCTCTCCTATGAGGGGAAAGTTGCTTTGTTGCTTGCAAAGCCTGCGAATATAGGGGATATTGATAAATTATCCGCCCTGCACAGACAGGGATATGTAAGAATTGAATGTAATGGTCAATTCATCAGAATAGATGATTTGATAAATGGCAGAGTTGAGTTCCCTAATGGTGAAATCTTTTTGGTTGTTGATAGAGTTACCGTTGATTCGAGTGATGAAGGTAAGTCAAGAATATACGAATCTGTCGAGAGTGCGGTAAACGAAGGCAAAGGCGAGTGTTATGTGGTTATTGATGGAAAACGCACCCACTTTTCAAATCGCTTTGAAGCAGATGGAATTCAATTTGAACAGCCCTCTGTGAATATGTTTAGTTTTAACTCTCCTATAGGAGCATGCCCAAAGTGCAATGGATATGGCAAGATATTGGGTATAGATGAAAATTTGGTTGTTCCTAATAAATCGTTAAGTGTATACGATAATGCAGTTATGTGCTGGCGAGGTGAAAAGATGAGCGAATGGAAAAAGTGGTTCATCTTGCATGCACATAAAGTCAACTTCCCTATTCATACTCCATACTATTTACTTTCAGAGCAGGAGAAGGATTATTTATGGAATGGTTTTATGGGGATTCCAGAAGTTGGTATTAATGCTACATTTGCCGATCTGGAACGCCATAAGTATAAAATTCAGAACAGAGTAATGATTGCTCGTTATACAGGTAAAACATTGTGTCCTGATTGTCATGGTACGCGATTGAAACCTGCCGCAATGTATGTGAAAGTCGGAGGTAAATCATTACCTGAATTGGTTGATATGCCTATATCAAAATTGATTGATTTCTTTAATGAACTTCAAATAGATAAAAACGATTTTGACATAGCAGCACGTATATTGCCGGATATTACCAATCGTCTTGATTTTATGAAACAGGTTGGATTGGAGTATCTGACACTTAACAGATTGGCCTCTACCCTTTCTGGAGGAGAGAGTCAGCGTGTCAATTTGGCCACATCACTTGGTTCTGCGTTAGTTGGTTCGCTTTATGTCCTGGATGAACCAAGTATCGGATTACATGCCAGAGATTCCGAGAGACTCATCAAAGTTCTCAAGCAGTTACGAGACATTGGTAATACTGTGATTGTTGTTGAGCATGATGAAGAGATAATGCGTGCTGCAGACAACATTATTGATATAGGCCCCTTGGCTGGAGCCTTGGGAGGAGAAGTTGTATATCACGGAGATGTAGATGGCTTAAAAGATGCTGAAACATTAACATCTGATTATTTGTACGGCAGAAGAATTATCTCTGCTCCGGAAATACGACGTAAATCTACAAAGAAAATTGTACTTTCGGGTGCTACAGAGAATAATCTTAAAAATATCACAGTAAACATTCCATTACGTGTAATGACTGCTGTTACAGGAGTAAGCGGTTCTGGAAAAAGTACTTTGATAAAACGAATTCTGGTACCGGCTCTGTCTCGCATATATGGAGAAGGTGGCGATAGCGTCGGCAGTTATGATAAATTGGAGGGAGATTTGAATGTCATAAAACATATAGAGTTTGTCGATCAGAATCCCATAGGAAAATCATCTCGTTCTAATCCGGTAACATATGTAAAGGCATGGGATGATATCAGAAAACTTTTTGCAGCTCAAAAACATGCAAAGATGCAGGGATTCAAGCCATCATTCTTCTCATTTAATGTATCCGGAGGACGTTGTGATATGTGTGAAGGAGACGGAGTTATCAAAGTGAGTATGCAGTTTATGGCAGATATGTTTATTCCATGTGAACAATGTCATGGCAAGCGTTTTAAAGAGGATATTCTTGAGATAAAATATAAAGGAAAGAGTGTTTATGATGTATTGGAGATGACTGTGGAGGAGGCTTTGCAGTTTTTCTCGGAGCTTGACCCTAATGAGCGTTCGATAGTCAAGCGATTACAAAGATTAAAAGATGTAGGATTGGAGTATGTAAAATTAGGACAACCATCTAATACATTGAGTGGCGGTGAGAGTCAACGTGTCAAACTTGCCTACCATTTGAGTATTGATCATGCTGAACCTACAATATTTTTCTTTGATGAACCGACTACAGGACTTCATTTTCATGATATACACAAGTTGATGCGCTCATTTGATGATTTGATCAAACAGGGACATACAATAGTTGTTATTGAACACAATATAGATGTTATAAAGCATGCCGACTATATAATAGATCTTGGACCTGAAGGTGGAGATGCCGGTGGCAATTTAATTTTTGAGGGAACTCCTGAGGAGTTGATTACAAATTGCCCTGAGAGTTATACAGCACAAGCTTTACAAAAGAGTTTCAATAAATAAAACTGAAAATAATAACTAAATATAATTACATATGAAGAAATTGGTTGATTTTAATATAGAAGAGAATATAGCTGTCGGTGCCGGCTGTTTCCTTCTAAAACTTCACACTGATGAACAACTCCCTGAAATATTGCCGGGTCAGTTCGTGAATGTGATGATTGAAGATGCCGGGGTTTTACTCCGTCGCCCAATATCTATTCACTATGCAGATGCAAAAAAGGGCATACTTGAGTTATTAGTAAAGATTGCCGGAAAAGGAACAGAGAAGCTGTCTCACATTGCGAAGGGAGAGAATATTAACATTCTGATACCTCTGGGTATGGAATTTACAATGCCAGCAAAAGAGGATAATGTACTTCTTGTAGGAGGCGGTGTCGGTATTGCTCCATTGTACTATTTTGCAAAAGTGATGTGTGATAATGGAATAAAACCAACCCTTCTAATAGGAACACGCAGTGCTGGTGATATCATCCTGAAAGAGAAGTTTTCGCAAGTTGCAGATCTATATTATACAACCGAAGATGGAAGTTATGGAGAAAAGGGTTATCCGACACAACACTCTGTGCTTCTGAATAATTTTGATAAAATATATACCTGTGGTCCAACTCCAATGATGAAGGGGATCGCAGCCTATGCAAATAAGAAGGGGATATTCTGTGAGGTATCACTCGAGAATAAAATGGCATGTGGTATAGGTGCATGTTTATGTTGTGTGCAAGATACTAAAGAGGGTCACAAGTGTGTGTGTACAACAGGTCCGGTATTCAATATAAATGATTTGAAATGGCAAAATTAAATATAGATATAAATGGTTTATCACTGAAGAATCCGGTGTTAACCGCTTCCGGAACATTTGGTTACGGATTTGAATATAGTGATTTTGTAAATCTCGAGAATTTAGGAGGTTTTATCGTTAAAGGAACCACATTAAATCCTCGCGAAGGTAATCCATACCCCAGAATGGCTGAGACTCCTTCTGGTATGCTGAATGCTGTGGGATTACAGAATAAAGGTGCTCAATATTTTGTTGATAAAATCTACCCTGCACTTAAAGGGATAAACACCAATGTTATTGTCAATGTTTCAGGTTCATCAGTGCCTGATTACGCAAAGTGTGCAGAGATGATCAACGAGCTTGACCATATCCCGGCAATTGAGTTAAATATCTCGTGTCCTAATGTCAAAGAGGGAGGAATGGCCTTTGGAACAAGTTGCGGAGCAGCATCCGAGGTTGTCAAAGCTGTAAGAGATGTCTACAAAAAGCATCTTATCGTCAAACTTTCACCTAACGTTACAAATATTCAGGAGATTGCTTTGGCAGTCGAGGCAGCAGGTGCTGATTCTGTATCTCTGATAAACACAATGATGGGTATGGCTATTGATATTAAGAGCCGTAAGCCAATACTAAGTACAATCACAGGAGGTTTGAGTGGACCATGTGTAAAGCCGGTTGCTCTAAGAATGGTATGGCAAGTTGCAAAAGCTGTTAAAATCCCGGTTATAGGATTGGGTGGAATTGCCAGTGCAGCTGACGCAATTGAGTTCTTACTTGCCGGAGCGTCGGCTATTCAGATAGGTACAGCCAATTTTATAGATCCATCAATTACTCAAAAAGTAATTGACGGAATCAATCTCTACCTTGATGAAAATGGATTTGATGATGTTAACCAAATAATCGGTTTGATTAATAAGTAAAGTAAACAATATTGTACTTTGAGTTTTATAAATCATTATAGCTCTCCATAGTACCATCATCAAACAGAACAATAACCCGCTTAATTCTCTTTTGGGGATTGGCGGGTTTCTCTTTGTATGTTTTAGCAGATGTAGCAGGTGCTATTGACGTAATAGAACTTCGCACTTGGGAAGGCGAGAAGTCCAATTGCAGTTGTCCGGGAATGGAGTTCTGAGAATTCGATATTTGAGAGTCTCCTTGATCTTGGCACGTAATATGAGATTCTGACGCAACTCCTGTTATCAACCAATTTAGATCTACATCTGGAAAAGCAACAGCAATCCTTTCAAGAATATCAAAACCCGGTTTACGCTTTCCTTTACAAAAATATGAAATAGTTGAAGCATCAACACCAATACGTTCAGCCATCTCTTGTTGAGATATTCCCATATCTGTAATTATCTTGACAAAGCGATCTTTGATTTCCATATTTATAATCGTTTTACTATGTATTGTTAATTTACAATCTACAAGTTCGTCAACTTGACAGAGTCAAGTTAATTAAATTTCTTGACAAATTTACAATTTTAAAAATTGACACACAATAGTATTTTGTCAATTTTACGAATTAGCATTTTGTCAAGTAAGGAGAAGTGGGTACAACTCAAACGCTCTCTGCTATAAGGGGTTGTGGTAATACTGATGGGAACAGTGTAGAATGAGCCAAATTTATGTATTATAGTAATTTGTTAAGTAATTGCCGCTAAATAATTGATTATTAGTATTGTTGATTTATATTGTTATCGCAAAAATCGGCTATTTCCAGATTATGTTCAATAGATCCTCATTTTAATTCTATTATTACTATAAGTAAAATGTATACAACATTGATATACAATGTATTACTCTCTAATTATGCCTTAAAAATGCATATTTTCACGACTATCATTGCCTTGATAAAATGAATATTGCACACAGTAATATTGTGCAATTCGTGTCAAGTCGTAAGTGTTAAATTATTATAACAACGCTACCCTACTATTTGTCATAACGATTGACAAAAGTACAGACTTGTGTATTGCAATATATGTGTAATTGACTTTTGTCATTATGAATAAGTGTCAATTTTTATAATAATTAGAGATCTTATATGCTCTTTTTGCGAGAATTCAATATTTGAAATTTCTCTGATTTTTTTTCAAAATATCATACTCTCAACTCTTTTAATATTGCGCACTATTTTTTAATTTTGCGAAACTATATAAAGTAAGGTATAACAAAATTATTATCCAGTATAAAATGAGTAGAAAAGCGTTAATTAGCGTGTTCGACAAGAGTGGCATTGTTGAATTTGCAAAGGAACTGCACGAGATGGGTTGGGAGATTATCTCAACAGGTGGAACTTCGAAGAAATTACATGAGGCAGGAATTGCCGTTAAAGATATATCAGACTTGACAGGTTTCCCTGAGTGTTTCGATGGACGTGTCAAGACATTGCACCCAAAGGTAGAAGGAGGATTATTGGCAATCAGAGATAATGAATTGCACTGCACTCAGATGAATGAGTTGGGTATTGAGCCGATTGATATCGTAGTATGCAACCTCTACCCTTTCAAACAAACAGTATTGAAACCGGGAGTATCGCACGAAGAGATTGTAGAGAATATTGATATAGGTGGACCGACAATGATTCGTGCTGCAAGTAAGAACTATAAGTTTGTTTCTGTTCTTACAGATCCGGCTGATTATGCTCAGGTTATTGCAGAAATTAAGGAGTATGGTGATACAACTCCCGAGACCAAGGAGATGTTAGCTGCAAAGACATTTATCCACACTTCACATTACGATACATTGATTGCTGATTATTTCAAAAAGAGATTGGGAATCAAGTATCCTGATACTATGACAGTTACATATGAGAAGAAGCAAGATTTGCGTTATGGCGAGAATCCTCACCAGTCAGCGGCTTTCTATGCTTCAATCAAAGGAACTGAGGGTACTCTATGCGGAGCTAAGCAATTACATGGCAAGGAGTTATCGTACAACAACATCGGAGATACAGATGGAGCTTTGGAAGCTTTAAAGGAGTTTACTGAGCCAACAATAGTTGCTGCAAAACATGCAAATCCATGTGGCGTTGCTAGTGCAGAGACTATTGCTGAGGCATTTAAGAAGGCTTACGAGGCTGATCCAGTATCTATCTTCGGAGGTATTGTTGCATCTAACCGTGAGATTGATGCAGCTACTGCTGAGCAGATGGCTAAGATATTCCTTGAGGTTGTTGTTGCTCCATCCTTCTCAAAGGAGGCTTTGGATATTCTGACCCAGAAAAAGAATATCAGACTTTTGGAGTTGCCTGACATTTGCAAGAAAGAGGATGGCGTAAAGGCTAAAACAGTCCTAGGTGGTTTCCTATTGCAAGATCTTGACAACGAACTATTTAATGAGTCTGATTTAAAAGTTGTTACAGAGAAAGCTCCAACTGAAAAGGAGATGGAGGATCTTCTCTTCGCTATGAAGGTTGTCAAGCATGCCAAATCAAATGGTATTGCATTGGCAAAAGATAAGTGTACAACTGGTGTCGGTCCGGGTCAGGTAAGTAGAATATGGGCATTGGAGAATGCTATCAGACAGGGAGCTGAGAGAATTGCAGGAAGTGTACTTGCTTCTGATGCGTTTTTCCCATTCTCGGATTGTGTTGAGGCTGCTCATGCCGCAGGTGTTACTGCTATTATCCAGCCTGGTGGCTCAGTCCGCGATCAGGAGTCTATAGATGCTGCGAACAAATATGGCATTGCTATGGTATTCACAGGAATGAGACACTTCAAACACTAATTTAAAACAATTTCTCTGAACCTTCTGACTTCTTTGATATTATCAGAGAGGTTAAGGTTTGTGTGAGTAAAATATCCTAAATAACTACAAATGGGTCTATTTTCACTTTTTACAAAAGATATAGCAATCGACTTGGGTACTGCTAATACCCTTATCGTATGCGAGGACAAATTGGTTTTGAATGAGCCCTCTATTATTGCGATTAACCGTAAAACAGAAAAGGTAATTGCAGTTGGCTCAAAAGCAAAGTTGATGCAGGGGCGTGAAACACCCGATATCGAGACAATCCGCCCACTTCGTGATGGAGTGATTGCAAACTTCAATGCTGCAGAAAAGATGCTGACAGGTATGATTAAAATGGCATGCTCTAAAAGCAGCTTCTTTACCCCATCATTGAGAATGGTTGTATGTATTCCAAGTGGTAGTACAGAGGTTGAGCTTCGTGCTGTTCGCGACTCGTCAGAGCATTGCGGAGGTCGCGAGGTATTTATGTTATATGAACCAATGGCTGCCGCACTTGGTATTGGTATTGATGTAGAGGCTCCTGAGGGAAATATGATTGTTGACATAGGTGGAGGTACCTCCGAGATTGCTGTTATCTCATTGGGAGGTATTGTAAGCAATAAGTCAATCCGTATTGCTGGAGATGATTTCAATGAGGATATCCAACACTATATGCGTGTTCAGTATAATATTCGTATTGGTGAAAGTACCGCCGAGGAGATTAAAATGAAGGTTGGTGCTGCTATTACCGAATTGGATGAGCCACCGGCTGATTTTGTTGTTAAGGGACCGAATGCCGTAACATCATTGCCAATGGAGATTCCTGTCTCTTATCAGGAGATTGCTCACTGTTTGGATAAATCAATCTCAAAAATTGAGATTGCGATACTTGAGGCATTGGAGCAGACTCCCCCTGAGTTGTATCAGGATCTTGTTAAGAATGGAATTTACCTGAGTGGTGGTGGCGCTTTGTTGCGAGGTTTGGATAAGCGTTTGAGCGACAAGTTGAGTATTCCATTCCATATTGCAGAGGATCCACTTCGTGCAGTTGTTCGTGGAACCGGTATTGCTTTGAAGAACATCGATAAATTCACATTCTTGTTAAAGTAAATAGTTTTCTGCAGGTTACGTTATTATCTGTAACCTGCAGAAACTGTCTTCCAATTATACACTCTTTACAAGGAGTGCTGTTTTTGTATTATCTATTTAGGTAAAAAGTGAATAATTTTTTTAAGATACTGCTTCGCTATCATTACCACATTCTCTTTTTTATAATTGAGATTGTGGCATTCATACTTATGGTAAATCATAATTCGTATCAAGGTAGTGTATATTTCGGAGCCCTTTCAACGGTTAGAGGAGCAGTTAATGAGAAGGTTTACGCTATATCAAAATTCTTCTCAACCGCTCAAGTTAATGAGACTCTAAATGCCGAGAATGTAGAGTTGAGAAATCAGTTAGCTTCACTCCCCGACTCCATTGCTATTGATTATGGTTATACCTACTCTACTGCTGCTGTTATTAATGCATCATGGAATAAAAGTAAAAATTATCTGGTTATTAACAAAGGGCGAAGAGACTCTGTTGGAGAAGATATGGGGGTGTGCTCAGGAAACAAAGTAGTTGGAATTATTACCAAGAGTTCAGAACACTACTCTATTGTTATGCCATTAATCAATACCAAATCAAGAATCTCAGGTATGATTAAAAACAACCGATATTTCGGCTCGTTACAATGGGATGGTGCTGATTATAGATACTCCTTTCTATATGATATACCTGACCATATATCAATAAATATTGGAGATACCGTTATCACATCAGGCTCATCTCATATATTTCCTGAGGGCAAGATTTTAGGTGTTGTAGACAGCATAATGAGACAGGAGTCCAGTTTTTACAAACTTAAGGTTAAGCTGGCTACTAATTATAAGTATATGGGCGATGTGAATATTGTATCTAATAACAATTATGCCGAGGTCAAGAACCTTGAAAATGAATTTTTAAAAGATGAGTAAAGTTGTCTATATTA
>JAGBFU010000081.1 GCA_017936285.1 Marinifilaceae bacterium
CCTAATTCCTAATTCCTAATTACATTACATGATGTATCTCGTTACCCTCAACGTGAATAGCCGAGAATGGACGAGCAGGACAAACATACTCACAAGCGCCACATCCGATACACTTCTCAGTATCGACTGTTGGGATCTGCTTACCATCCTTTCTGACCATCATAATGGCCTTTGTAGGACAGTGACGTGAACAGTTACCACAAGTTACTCCATCGGTATTTACAACACAATTCTCAAGATTGATAACTGCTCTACCTATTCTGGTTGAAGCCTTCTCCTCGATAGTAATTGGAGCAATTGCACCATTAGGACAAACTGTTGAACACACATTACAGTTTGCTCTACAGAAACCTTTATCGTAACTCATTGTTGGCTGCATAAAGCCCTCAATTCCATACTCTCCTGTTGCAGGTTTCAAAACTCCGTTAGGACAGTTCTGAACACACAACTGACACGCTGTACAGTGCTGATTCAAATTTGCAATACTCTTTGAACCCGGAGGAGCGATTGGAGTTTCACGCTTGTAACTCTTCTTATCCTCTAACTCAGCCACAACTCTACCGCCCGCGGCTTTTGCAGCTAAAGGAGCAGAGGCTACTGCCATTGCAATGCCCTGCATAAATGCTCTTCGTGAGTTATCTTTAGGCGAATCCTCGCCCTTAGCCTGACATGAAGATGTTGAACAACCTTTACGTAAAGAGTAGCTGATAGCTCCCTTTGTACAATTCTCAATACAGTTGAAACATACTACACATCTTGAATAATCAATCTTATGCTCCTTTGAATTGATACACTCTGACTTACATTTCATGGCACACAATCCGCAACCATTACACTTCTCTGTGTTGATTACGGGCTTAAAGATTGAATATCTTGAAATCAAACCCAGGAATGAGCCGACAGGACAAATTGTATTACAATACAATCTACCATATCTCCATGACAAATAAGCAATTACAACAAATGTCACAATTGCTACCGCGAATGTTGCCCCAGCTTTCACCCATACATCAACAGGATAGAATGCATAACTATCCATTCTCTCTGCAAAGAATGCTAGAATATTGTTCACTCCTGCATAGATCGGCGCCAACAAGTTCGATGCAACTCTACCAAATGCGCTATATGGCTCAATAAGAGCAGCTACACCACCAATACCGGCAAGCAACAACGCCACAAAAACAACCAAAACAACATATCTCAATACATTGCATGACTTACGGTACTTGTATAGATGCTTCTTATTAAACTTTTTATGGATATTTGATACTATATCCTGTAATACTCCCATAGGACAAATAACAGAACAATAAAGACGTCCAAAGAGGATTGTGAGTAGCGCAAGAAGTATAATAACTCCAAGATTCACACTCAAAACAGCAGGTACTAACTGAACTTTTGCCATCCAGCCGAACCAATGTTTCATTACTCCACTAACATCAAGGAACAGCAATGTAATCGCTACGAAAAAGATTGCTGCAAATAGTACTCTTAATTTCTTCAACATGGCTGTATCAATGTTTAATGGTTAATTTCAAATCCTCGCTCAATTTGTCAATTCTTTGTAATTGACGAGGAATATCTATCATCTGAGGACACAAAGGAACACACTCACGACAACCTATACAACGGTCTGCCTGAGCCATCTTAGGTACTGCTCTGTTGTAATCAGTCAGGAAGATTTTTCTCTTCTCCAACCACTCCTTATCCTGCTCTCCATTTGCACGAATCAGATTCTCGTGGTTGATAATCTTATTGTAGAATGAAAATATTCCCGGAATCTCAACACCATAAGGACATGGGACACAATACTTACAATCGGTACATGGGATTGTCTGGTATTTATTCAACAAATCGGCTGCCTCGAGACACATATTAAACTCCTCCTCGGTCAAAGGTTTCAACGGAGAGAATGTCTTGATATTATCCTGCAAGTGCTCCATATAGGTCATTCCACTCAACACTGTCAGCATATTGGGCAGTGAACCCAGGAAGCGAAATGCCCACGAAGCATTACTCATTGTAGGCTCAGCCTCGTGGAACAGACGAATTGCCTGCTCATTCAAACGAGCCAAACGACCTCCAAGAAGTGGCTCCATAACAACAATTGGTATATTGCGCTCTGTCAACATATCGTACAAATCCTTTGAAGGAACACGAGCATGTTTCCAATCGTTATAGTTAATCTGAATCTGCACAAAATCCCACTTAACATCTTGATCAAGCACATATTTAAAAAGCTCCATATCACCATGGAAAGACCAGCCTAACTTACGGATTTTACCCTTTTTCTTCTGCTCCAATAGATAGGCGAGGCCTCCCAAATCCTCATATACGCGCTTATAATCACGCAAAGTCTGCAAATTATGTAGCAAATAGTAGTCAAAATAATCAACCTGACACTTCTCTAACTGCTTATTGAAAATTTCAGGAATCTGCTCCTTTCTGTTAATTGCCCAGGTTGGCATCTTGTCTGCCAGATAGAATGAATTTCTATCATACTTCTTCAAGGCTCTTCCAATTGTGAGCTCGGATGCTCCACCATGATATGGCCATGCGGTATCGTAATATGTAACTCCATGGGCCATAGCATAATCCACCAATTTCTCCGCAGCAACCTCATCAATCTTGCCATCGGCAGTAGTTGGGAAACGCATACAACCGAATCCAAGAATTGATACCTTGTCATCATTAACTGTTGAATAGGTCATCTTATCGGTAGGGACCTCAGATTCCTTTAATCCGACAGTCTGTCCCAAGGCCATTATATTCTCAGTACCTTTGTCTGTACAGCTTGCCACTGTAGCAGAGAGTGCGGTAAGCCCCATTAGTTTTAAGGCCCGCCTTCTATCCAAATCGGGTTTAATTTTATTGTTCATTATTCTATTGTTTTGGTTATTGCGAAATTAATCAATATTTTATCATTTTCAACTATTCATAGACATTTATTAACACAATTATCAAAAAAAATGTTAAACTTCAATTGCTCAAAAAAAATACTCCTCAACTATTGCACAGATTCAAAAATTACTATACCTTTGCAACCGCAAAAGCAGGGAGGCTTGGCCGAGTGGTCGATGGCGGCAGTCTTGAAAACTGTTGTACGGCAACGTACCGGGGGTTCGAATCCCTCAGCCTCCGCAAAGAAATTTAAGAAAGGTCAGCAGTGCTGACCTTTTGTTGTAAGTATAGTTGTATTTGAGCTTGCTCAAGAATATGACTATACTTACAACAAAATAAGGAGCTTCAGCTCCTTTTCTTAAATTTCTTTGAACAAGGACCCCACGGGAGTGTCAAGGGATGGAGCGAACAAAAGTGAGCCAATCCCTTTCAACAAAATTCCTAATTCCTAATTTCTAATTCCTAATTCTTATGCCCCGCAACATCGTATACAACTACCTCAACTCAAACAATATCGAGTACTCCACATACGAGCATCCTGAAGCCCCAACTATCGAGATTGCACGCCAATATTGGCATGCTGACGGCTCAAAACACTGCAAAAACCTGTTCTTCAGGAACCACAAAGGTAACCGCCATTACCTTGTAGTATTTGACTGCAACCAATCACTGGCAATACACGACCTGGAACAAAGACTAAAACAGGGAAAACTCACCTTCGCTTCAGAAAAGAGAATGATACGTTATCTTGGCTTAAAACCAGGATCAGTATCTCCATTCGGGCTAATCAACGACACTGAGAATCACGTACATCTGTTCCTTGATAAAAATCTATTGAACCAGGAATCTCTCAGTTTTCACCCAAACGACAACCGAGCAACCGTTGTAATAAAACAAAACGAGTTCCAAAGATATTTAGAACTCGTCGGTAATAGTTACGAATATATCGAACTATACTAATCCTCAGCTGCTACTCTTCCGGCTTCACCTCAAAGCCAAGAGCCTCTACAGCACTCTTGATAACAGGAAACTCTGCACTGCCTGTAATTTCTGCACGCTTTGTCGCCAGATCAACAGTCACACTCTCCACTCCCGGAAGAGCAGCTATTGTACGCTCAACGCTTCCGCGACAGTGATTACAACTCATACCCTCTACAATTACTACCATATTATTACTCTTATAATTTGTATTACACTCCACACCATTACAACTTAAACCATCGCTCTCATGGCATTGACACATCTCTATCCTACCTTTGCTCCAGTATCTTTTTATCAAGGCATTGACCAGAAATAGCCCCAGCATAACGGCACACACCACATTAAACCACCCCGGAGTTGCAGCACAACAACTCTTCATTGCCATTATCGGAGCCGTAAACCACTCTCTGGGCAACAGATAATCTATTGCTAAAGCAAATACAATTGCCCCTATTATGAGCGAGGCCAGATAGATTACCACTGAACGCTTTCCAAGCACCTTGCTAACTACGAGTACCGAAGCCGCATTAGCAGCAGGCCCTGCCATAAGCAATACCAAAGCAGCACCAGGCGACAATCCCTTTAACATCAATGCCACTGCAATCGGAATCGAACCTGTTGCACACAGATACATTGGAATAGCAAGCAAAAGCACAAATAGAATACTCAAAATTGAACTATGTGAAAAGAGAGCGAAGAAGGACTCCGGCACAAACACGGTAATAATTCCCGCCACAACAAGACCAAGAAGCAACCATCTTCCAATATCCTGCATCATATCGACATAAGCATATCGCAACGCTATAAATATTCGCTTTATGAACGAGGTCTCGCCAATACCATCTCCTCCACTACTCTGCTCCACACAATTTTCAGGAGTCTTGCCAACCCACAGATTCATCATAGTTCCACCAAAAATGGCAGTAACCAATGCTGCTACAGGGCGCAACAGAGCAAAAGGCAATCCCATAAGCGAGTATGTTGCAATAATCGAGTCAACTCCGGTTTGCGGAGTCGCTATCAGAAACGAGATTGTAGCGCCTTTCGATGCTCCCTCCTTTCTCAATGACATCGCTGTAGGAATAACACCACAAGAGCAAAGTGGCAAAGGGACTCCAAGCATTGCCGCATATAGGACAGATTTAAAATCATTGCCACCTAGAAATCTCTTGTAGATGCTTGCAGGAACAAAAGCATGCATTATTCCCGCCAACAGAAATCCAAGCAAAAGGTATGGCGCCATCTCCACAATCAAATACAACATCTCTCTCATAGTAGATAATCAAAATTTAATACAAAGTTACAAAAAAAGAGAGAGCGATATCACATCGCTCCCTCCAAATTTGTTCAACCTCTAAAACTATTATTATGAAAACATCACTATGCATCAATATTTGCGTATGTTGCATTCTGCTCAATAAATTCACGTCGTGGCGGAACATCATCACCCATCAACATACTGAATGTTCTATCGGCCATCGCAGCATTCTCAATTGTAACCTGCTTTAACAAACGGCCTTCCGGAGACATTGTGGTATCGCGCAATTGCATTGCGGTCATCTCTCCAAGACCTTTATATCGTTGGATTACCAAACCGGCCTCACCCTTACCGCCATTCATCTCCTCTACAATCTGCTCACGCTGCTCCTCAGTCCAGCAATATTTAATCTCCTTTCCCTTCTTGACAGAATAAAGCGGAGCCATAGCCAAATAAAGATAGCCGTTATCAATAATTTCACGCATATGACGGAAGAAAAGCGTCATAATCAGAGTTGCAATGTGAGCTCCATCAACATCGGCATCGGCCATTACGATAATCTTATGGTAACGTAACTTTTCAAGATTCAATGCACGACTATCATCCTTAGTTCCCTTTGAGACACCTAACGCTCTGAATATTGTACGAATGACATCGCTCTCATATATTCTGTGCTCCAATGCCTTCTCTACATTCAAAATCTTACCGCGCAATGGCAATACCGCCTGGAATCGCTGGTTACGTCCCTGCTTCGCCGTACCTCCCGCAGAGTCTCCCTCAACAAGGAACAATTCGCAATTCTCAGGATTCTTATCAGAACAATCTGCCAACTTACCTGGAAGTCCTGCACCTGAAAGGCTTGACTTACGCTCGATAACCGCCTTGCGGGCATTCTGCGCAGCATGACGAGCCTGTGCAGCAAGAACAACCTTCTCAACAATAGCCTTGGCATCGTTCGGATGCTCCTCCAAATAGGTCTCCAAAGCAGCACTAACTGCCTGATACACTGCAGTTCCTACCTCTGTATTTCCAAGCTTTGTCTTTGTCTGTCCCTCAAATTGTGGTTCAGCCACCTTAACAGATATAACCGCAGTCAAACCCTCGCGGAAGTCATCGGCACTAACCTCAACCTTAGCTTTTGCAAGCAGACCGCTATTGTCAGCATACTTCTTCAAAGTAGCTCTCAATGCACGCTTAAAGCCATCAAGGTGAGTACCACCCTCAATAGTATTAATATTATTTACGTATGAGAATACGTTCTCTGAATACTCCGTATTGTAGTGAACTGCTACCTCAATAGGAATTCCGGCTCTCTCGGTTGATAGAGTTATGGTGTTGTCAATCAATTTCTCACGAGTTCCATCGATATACTCAACAAACTCGCCCAATCCAACCTCTGAATAGAATACCTCACATTTTGCCAGACCAGACTCAGGATCAACATTACGTTTATCCATGATTGTCAAACGAATTCCCTTATTCAGATATGCCAACTCTCTTAAACGAGATGAAAGTGTATCATAGTTGTATACCGACTCAGTAAAGATAGTTTTATCCGGTAGGAAGGTTATTGTTGTTCCTGTATCATAAGCCTCGCCCACTACAGCAACGGGAGCCTCAGGAATTCCACGATGGAATGTCTGTTTCCATATCTTTCCCTCACGATGAATCTCAGCAATCAATGTCTCTGACAATGCATTAACACAAGATACACCCACTCCGTGCAATCCTCCAGAGACCTTATATGAGTCCTTTGAGAATTTACCACCTGCATGCAAAACAGTCAAAACTACCTCCAAGGCCGAGCGATGCTCTTTCTCATGCTCTGCAGTCGGAATTCCACGACCATCATCCTTAACTGTGATTGAGTTATCTTCGTTTATGCAAACATATATATTATGACAATACCCGGCCAACGCCTCATCAATAGAGTTATCAACCACCTCATATACCAAATGGTGCAAACCTCTTACGTTCACATCTCCGATATACATTGAGGGGCGAACTCGTACAGCCTCCAATCCTTCAAGCACTTGAATACTATCGGCCGAGTACTCTCGTTCTGCGTCTAATCTCTCCTGTTCGTTCATTTTTATCTTATCTTGATTAACACACAAAGATAAAAAAAATCCCCCTCGTACACAAATATTGAAACGAAAAAATGCACCTGAAAAGGTGCATTTCCTCATAAAGAAATATTCTTGGAACCTCTATTTTTTACGATATACCAGAACTATATCAAGTGGCTCATTTTCAAGCTCAAGATACTCTTTATCAAACTCAAATTCGTTTACTTGCCCCAAAGCTTTGATGTATTGATCCTCAAACTCTGCATCCGGACACATAGCCCTTGTCATTCCCTGAGGCTCAATTGATATTGTTCCTTTCTTATCTGCTTTATAAACTCCAAAGAACAGATTGCATCCGCCATTGCCATTTATTGTCAAACTATCCGAGAAGTTCAACATCGGAGCCTCGGCCGGAACCTTAATATCCTTATCATTAATCTCTACGCGTTGTAACTGCCAACCATTGGCATACAATTTCTGCGGATCTGTATCAGGATCTGTACATGCAACAGACCCTAAAAGCGCAGCAAAAATCATTAACTTCTTCATAATATCTATTTTTCAATTCCTAATTAATAACCACCTCACCATAAAGGTCATACTCATCGGCACCTGTGATTCTAACCATATAGAACTCACCAGTATTCAGACGCTTACGCGATTTTATCAACACCTCAGGATCAACCTCCGGTGAATCAAATTCAGTACGGGCAACCCAATACTCTCCCTCTTTCTTATCTACTATAACCTTATATATGGTACCTATCAATGACTCATTTCTTGTAAGAGACAACTTTCTCTGTATCTCCATAATAGTCGAAGCTCTGCGTTTTTTTGTAGCAGTTGGCACATCATCGGTATAGTTTCTATCACAATAGGTTCCCTCTTCATGCGAATAGGGGAAAACTCCAAGACGCTCAAATTTCTGACTCTTCACAAAGGCCTTAAGCTCCATATAGTCCTGAGTGGTCTCACCAGGATGTCCGGTCATTAGAGTAGTACGGATTGCAATTCCGGGAACCTCGCGACGAATTGTCGCCAACAACTCCTCCAATCCCGCCTTGGTTACACCACGACGCATCTTGGTCAACATATTGTCTGAGCAGTGCTGTAATGCAATATCAAGGTATTTACAAACATTATCACGCTCACGCATAACCTTCAGAATATCCATTGGGAAACCTGCCGGATAGGCATAGTGCAACTTTATCCACTCAACACCTTCAATATCGGCAAGAGTATTTATCAAATCCGCTAAACGACTCTTTCCATAAAGATCTATTCCATAATAGGTCAAATCCTGAGCCATAACAAGTAACTCCTTAACCCCCTGAGCAACAAGCGCCTTACATTCAGCAACAATCTCCTCTATCGGACGCGATTTATGCTCACCTGTCATCATCGGAATCGCACAATATGAACAACTACGATTACACCCCTCAGATATTTTCACATAGGCATAGTGTTTTGGAGTGGTCAACAGGCGCTCATGCTTATGTTCATCGCTATATACACAATTCAACTGCTCAATAATTCCAGGCCAATCGAATTTTCCGTAATAACCATCAACTTCCGGCACCTCAACAAGAAGTTCATCTTTGTAACGTTGTGACAAACATCCCATTACAAAAATTTTTTTAACCAATCCACTCTCTTTATACGCAACCTGCTCAAGAATCGTATTGATCGATTCCTCTTTAGCATCACCAATAAATCCACAGGTATTGATTACCACCACATCGGACTTGGGATTCTCAGAATCTATGACGACCTTATAGCCGGCTAACTCAAACTGCTTCATTAACAGCTCTGAATCAACCAGATTCTTCGAACAACCCAATGATATTACATTTACCCTTTTCATTCCTGATACCTAATTCCTAATTGGAAAAACAAAGATACAAAAAAAACACTACCTTTGCACTAACAATTAAGATTTAGCACAACTATGGGTAGTATCGAAAAGTCGGCATGGTTGCCCACAACGGCAAAAGAGGTTCGTGAGCGCGGATGGGAATCACTCGACGTAATCCTGTTTTCAGGCGATGCCTATGTCGATCACCCATCATTCGGAGTGGCGGTCATTGGTCGGGTTATAGAATCATTAGGACTTAAAGTTGCTATTGTACCACAGCCCAACTGGCAGGATGACCTTCGCGATTTCAAAAAACTGGGTGAACCCAAACTCTTTTTCGGAATTGCACCAGGCTCAATGGATAGTATGGTCAACCACTATACTGCAGCCAAAAGAAAAAGGAGCAACGATGCCTATACTCCCGATGGCAGAGCCGGAGCACGTCCCGATATGCCAACCATCGTTTACACTAAGATTCTGAAGCAACTTTATCCTGATACGCCCGTAGTTATCGGAGGAATTGAGGCCTCGCTCAGAAGAGTAACCCACTATGACTACTGGAAGGAGCAACTTCGCCCCTCGATACTTAAAGAGAGTGGAGCCGATATGCTGATTTATGGTATGGGCGAGAAACCTATTACCGAGTTGTGTAGTATGCTCAGGCGAGGCATTCCATTTGAATCCCTTACCAATATTCCTCAAACTGCAATCATACGCAGACAAGAGGAGAGGTACGCCACAAACAAAAAGTGGAAAACAATTGAGCTGGCATCGCACGAGGAGTGTTTGCAAAATCCAAAGAGCCACGCAGCAAACTTCCGCATCGTAGAGGAGGAGAGCAACAGTGTAAATGCCGCCAAACTTATTCAAAAGATAGGCGACGAACTGCTGATTATCAATCCTCAGTTTACCCCACTCACCACAAAGGAGCTGGATGCAATATATGCACTACCCTACACAAGGATGCCTCATCCAAAGTACAAGGGCAAAGAGATCCCTGCATACAATATGATTCGCCACTCAGTAACTATGCATCGTGGCTGTTTCGGAGGTTGCGCATTCTGTACAATATCCGCTCATCAAGGTAAATTCATCTCATCAAGAAGCGAGGAGTCAATTCTCAGGGAGTTGGAGGAGATTACCCAAATGCCGGATTTTCACGGCACTATCAGCGATCTGGGAGGCCCATCAGCCAATATGTACCGTATGGAGGGACGCAATAAAGAGTTGTGTAAGCAGTGCAAAAGAGCATCGTGTGCCTTCCCAAAAATATGCAAAAATATGGACACCAACCACTCTGCGCTATTGGAGTTATACAGAAAAGCACGCAAGGTAGAGGGTATAAACCACTGTTTTATAGGTTCGGGAATTCGATATGATTTAGTGATGCACAATACGGGCGATGCCACCACGAACGCCATAAACAACCAATACCTTGAAGAGGTTATCCGATATCATGTATCAGGGCGTTTCAAAGTTGCACCGGAACACGTCTCCGACAGAGTGCTGAAGATAATGCGAAAGCCCTCCTTTACACTATTTAAAGAGCTGACTAACAAGTTCAATCACATTAATAACAAGTATAATTTGCATCAGCAGATTGTTCCCTATTTTATATCGTCGCACCCGGGATGCAATAACGTTGATATGGCAGAACTTGCTGTTGAGACCAAAGGTCTTGACTTTAAACTGGAACAGGTGCAGGACTTTACAGCTACACCTATGACTGTCGCCACTACAATTTATGCAACCGGCTACCACCCCTACTCATTAAAACCGGTAAATGTAGCCAGAAGCGAACAGGAGAAACGCAGCCAGAATATCTTCTTCTTTTGGTACAAACCGGAGTATCGCGACAAGATTATCGCATCCCTGACAAAAATGGGACGCAAAGAGTTGATTCACAAACTTTACGACAATAGTCAGACGCAACCTAATCCTAAAGGAAGAAATTCAAGAAAACAAAAACGGGGCAGATAACTATCTACCCCGTTATTTTTTCTAATCAGAGAGTGCCGACTTAGATAACTCTGCAGCCCTCAGCATATCGGTCTTTGCCTTATCATACTCTCCTATTTTGATATAGGCAGCGCCTCTGTTGAAGTATGCTTTCGCATTTGAGGGGTCTATCAATAAAGATTGCGTGTAATCAGAGATCGCCTTATCATACTCTCCTAATCTATGGTAAACAGCTGCCCTGCAGAAGAATAGTCCGCTTGAATTCAAACCGAACTCCTTAGCCTGTTTTATCTCCATGGAAACCCCTCGTCCTAAATCCAATGCCTTGGTAAAATCGCTCAACGCTCCATACATATCCTCCATCTTGAAACGAACCATTCCACGATAGTGATATGCCATAAGAAAGTTTGGCTGGATGGCTAAAGCTTGTGTATAATCCTTAATTGCATTCTGATACTCCTTCAGATTCTCATAGAGGATTGCCCTGTTAAAATATGAATCTGCATGATCGGGCGATGCAGCAAGAACATAATTGAAATCCTTGAGTGCTGCCTCGTAATCTCCGCAGTGCGCAATAGCAACCCCTCTGTTATAAAATGCCGGCAACCATGCGGGATCAGCCTGGCATACAGAACCAAATGTCGCAGCAGCACCCATATAATCGCCCTGCAACATCATATTCACTCCCTTGGCATTCTCCCTCTTCGACTCTATATGACACGACGAGAGAGTCAACACACTGAGCATAATCAATATAGACTGCAACTTTCTCATACGGCAAAGTTACAAAAAATCATCAAACTCCCTACTCCAGATATCGTGTTACTCCACCACTTATCTGTAAAAGCGATATTTCACACACCTTGGTATCATACTCGGCAGCCAACAGACGCTCCTCTGCATCCAACAGACTCTTCTGCGCCTCACGCATCTCAATACCTGACAAATCACCAAGCATATATCGCTCCATGGCAATCTCCATATTTTCGAGAGCAGTAACGACATTCTGTTTTTCCAGATTTAGCAACTCAAGATTATTGGTATAGGCATTCCACAAATCACAGAAATCTGCGCGGAGAGCCAACTTCAACTCCTGACGCTGCAACTCGGTTCTTTCAATCTCCAAACGAGCATTCTTTCTTTCACGTGAACGATTACCGTCAAAGATATTTATTCCCAAAGTAACTCCTGCATTAAATCCAAGATTACCTCGTCGCTCGACAGAACCTGCTCCATAACGATTCAACGTATATCCATACCCCCCGTTAAGCTTCAGGTATGGATAATTTCTTGATTTTACCTGCTTATACTCAAGTTCTGACAAACGTTTATTCTGGTCTGCATATATCAACTCCGCATTTGTCTGAAGTGTTGAATTCCACAACGCATCAAAATCAAGATCGTTATACACAAGAATCGATGTATCAACCACTCCTATCAATTGTTCCACATTCATATTTGCCATCAACTCATTGAGATTGATTCGCGCACTCTGCAATTTCTCCTGCTGTTTCATATATTGCGCACTATCTGCATTGAAATCAACCTTTGCCTGCTGATAATCCAAACGTGAAAAGTTTCCAATCATATAACGAGCCTCCACAATTCTCAATCGCTCCTTAGAGAGATTCATTGCATATCTGAAATTCTTCAGACGGATAGTTTGCTGAATCAGATTATAGTAACTTGAAGTCAGTTGTGCTATAAAATCTTCCAATGCAATGCGGGTTGCTGTCTGCCCCTGCATCTCCAGCTCCTTTAAACGCTTATAATTGGTATTAATACTGAAACCATCAAAGATTGTCCAATTCAGGTTCAATCCCAAATTTACGGTGTGGTCAAACTCTCCATGGACAGTACTCTCAATACCGGTTGCCCGATCCTTGGTTGTTGTGCTATTATCCACTCCTGTAGAGTAACCTGCCGAGAGTGCCAATGTCGGCAAATAACCGGCATTACCTAAAGTAACATTATTACTGCTCTGCTGCTCCTTATTCTTAACAATCAATATTGAGTAGTTATTCTGCAAACCTACATCCAAACACTCCTTTAATCCATACGACTGTCGCGTTTGTGCATTTACTATTGAAGACACACAACCTAAAATCAGGGCAACTATTGTAAATCTTATTAATCGCATCTCACTAATTTTTATGATTCAACCACCTCTCGTTTTGTAGAGATATAGCTATAAATTGCCGGAACAACATACATTGTCAGGATTGTTGAGACCAACATACCTCCAACTACAGCAATTCCCATAGCAATACGCTGATTACATCCTTCGCCACTCGCAAAAGCCAACGGAATCAAACCCAGAATGGTTGAGGTACTGGTCATAAGAATCGGTCTCAATCTTTGGAGCGAGGCCTCGCGGATTGCTACAAGTTTATCAACACCCGCATCCTGCTTCTGATTGGCAAACTCAACAATCAAAATACCATTCTTAGCAACAAGACCGATAAGCATAATGATACCAATCTGACTGAAGATATTCATGGTAATGCCATTCAGTTTCATAAATATCAACGCTCCAGCAATTGCCAATGGCACTGTAAGCATAATTATCAACGGATCTTTGAAACTCTCAAACTGAGCAGCCAAAATCAGATATATCAAAAGAATAGCCAACAAGAAGGCAAACATCAAACTTGATGAACTCTCACGGAACTCCTTCGAATCTCCAGACAAGGCAGTTCTGAATGTATCATCAAGTACCTCAGCAGCAATCTTGTCCATCTCATCCAATCCCTGACCGATAGTTATACCGTCTGCAAGTCCCGCAGATACAGTTGCCGAAACAAATCGATTATATCTATACAACTTTGGAGGAGCTATACCTCCCACCAACTCTATCAGGTTGTCAAGCTGAACCATCTCACCATTGTCATTTCTGATATAGATAGCCTTCAAATCGGCAGGTTTATTTCTCTGCTGACGATTAATCTCGCCCAAAATCTCATACTGTTTTCCATTCAGATAGAAATATCCCATACGCTGTCCACTCAATCCATACTGCAACGTCTGGGCAATATTTCTTGTAGAGACACCCATAGTTGCCGCCTTATCTCGGTTGATATTGATACGAGCCTCAGGCTTGCTGAACTTCAAGTTTACGTCGGCCATACGGAAGGTAGGATTGTCATAAACCTTTGCCAGGAATTCCGGGAGTACCTCCTGCAACTTCTCGATATTTGTTGCCTGCAATACATACTGTATCGGCATTCCACCACGACGTCCGCCGATAGAGGTCTGCTGCTGAACAAATGAACGAGCCATTGTCTTGGTACTTACAGCTTTGGTAATCTGTGATGCAACCTCCATCTGAGTATAATCTCGCTCACTAATATCCTTCAATGTAATCTGCACATTACCGCTTCCACTCCATACACGGGCAGTTACAGCCTCGGCATCCGGAACCAAGGAATCCACCAAAGCGTTGATATCCTCGGTATAGTCACGCATATACTCATATGTAACACCCTCTGGTCCACTTGTATTAATAGTAATTCTTGAACGATCCTCAAGTGGTGCAGTCTCGGCAGGGATTGCACTCCATAACCACACAATTATGCCAAGCATCACCGCAGTAAGTGCAATAGCAATCCAGCGCTGCTTCATAAAACCTTCAAGAGATCGAGCATACCAATTGTTCATCCCCTCGAAAAACGGCTCTGTCTTATTGTAGAACCAATTCTTCTCCTTCCTACGTTTCAACAATTTGGTTGCAAGCATCGGAGTGAATGTAAGAGCTGTAAAAGAGGAGATAATAACAGCTCCGGCAACTACAATGCTAAACTCCTTAAATAATCGGCCAGTACTTCCCTCCATAAAAACGATTGGGAAGAATACCGCTACAAGTGTTACAGTTGTTGAGATTACCGCAAAGAAAATCTCCTTAGCTCCCTCAAAACCGGCAGCCATTGGACGCATTCCCTTCTCAATTCTCACATAAATATTCTCGGTCATTACAATTGCATCGTCAACTACAAGACCAACCGCCAAAACGACAGCCAGCATTGACAATACATTTATTGAGAATCCTGCTACATACATTACAAAGAATGCACCAACCAGCGAAACCGGGATAACAATACATGGAATAAGAGTTACACGCCAATCTCGCAAGAAGAGGAATATAATAAGTATCACCAAAAGAAAGGCTATATAGATTGTCTCCTCAACCTCTGCGATTGATGCTCGGATAAACTTGGTATTATCGAATCCGTAGCTATATGTCACATCCTCAGGCAGATCCTTCTCCATCTGTGCCATCCTCTGATAAACAGCATCAGCAATATCGATATGGTTTGCTCCAGGTTGTGGAACAACAACAACTCCAATCATCGGCACACCATTCATCTTCATGTAACTCTTTATATCCGCAGCCGACAACTCCGCTCTACCTATATCGCTAAAACGAACTATACGATTCTCATCCTCTTTAATAATCAGGTCATTAAATTCCTGGGCTGTATGCATTAATCCCATGGTTCTGATTGAGAGTTCTATCGTATTTCCCTCAATACTTCCCGATGGCAACTCAACATTCTCGCGATCAACAGCACTTCTGACATCGGTTGGAGTAATTCCATATCCTGCCATCTTTACCGGATCCAACCACAAACGCATGGCATAACGCTTCTCTCCCCAAATAGATACACTACTTACATCCGAGATTGTCTGCAACTGCTCTTTTACGGTCAAATCTGCAATCTCGCTAAGCTCCAAAAGGGAACGTTTGTCACTCTGAAGCGCCACCATCAAAATTGGCGAGGCATCAGCATCGGCCTTCGATACGGTTGGAGGATCGCAATCTCGTGGCAGATATCTCTGCGCTCTTGATACCTTATCACGCACATCATTTGCAGCAGTCTCCAAATCCACCGACAACTCAAACTCAACAGTAATACGGCTACTACCATAACTACTTACACTTGACAGAGAACGAATTCCGGGAATTCCATTGATATTCTGCTCCAAAGGTTCGGTAATCTGATTCTCGATAACATCGGCATTCGCTCCAGGATATGAACAACTGACCGAAATAATAGGATTATCAACCGATGGATACTCACGCACGCCCAAGAAACTATAACCAATCAATCCGAAAAGAATGATTATCAAGGTCATAACCGTTGCCAAAACCGGACGGCGAATACTTAACTCTGATATATTCATCTTTCAGCCTATTAATAAACGTTATCCAAAGTAACCTCCAAACCGGTTCTCAACTGTAATGTTCCGGATGTTATAATTGTATCTCCAGCCTGCAAGCCACGCAATACCTGAACCTCTCCATCGGTTCTCAAACCGGTTATAATCTCAACAGGCATAGCCTTGCCCGATTTGTAAAGGAATACCTTATCTTTACCCATCTCAGGTACAATTGCCTGAGCAGGGATAGCCAAAGCATTCTGAATCTCCTGTGTCTTTAATGTGATACTTGCATAACGTCCTGGAAGCATCTCGCCATTCTCATTCGGATAGATTGCTCTGGCAGTAAACTGGTGAAGAGAAGGATCAATAGATGACTCAACAGCATATACACTTGCAGGGAAGGCCTCAACCACACCAACCACGTTGAAATCAAGATTTGTTCCGCGTTTTACCTGATCTGCATATCTCTCAGGAACAGAGAACTCAACCTTCAATGGCGATGTCTTGGTCAACTTTGCCACTACCAGACTCGGAGAGGCATAGGCGCCGACACTTATTTGACGCAAACCGATAACTCCGTCAAACGGAGCACGCAACTCAGTATGTGCGATATTCGCCTTAACAATATCTATATCGGCCATAAGTGTGGCAAGGTCGGTTTTTACCTGCTCATACGCCTCCTTACTGACAGCATCACGCTCCAACAATGCACTTTGACGATATACTCGATCCTCTGCCAGTTTAACCTGAGCTGTCAAACGGGCCAATTGAGCCTGCAAATGATCATCATTCACCTTGGCAAGAAGTTCCCCCTTCTTTACACGAGTGCCCTCCTCAAAATTTATCTCTATCACCTTTCCGGATGTCTCGAAAGAGAGATTTACCTCCTCATCAGGCATAAGCACACCAACTGTACGATACTCATCAACAAGCATCTTAGGTTTTATCAACAAACCATTGACATTCAAAATCTTCTTAGTCGGAGTTTTTACTACTTGAGGTGCAGCAATCTCCTCATTTACTTTGGGTTGCTGAGAATAGATTCCACCGATAATCATTCCGGCGGCAGCAACTCCTATCAATCCCCATTTTAGACCTTTATTCATCAGTTTTAGCTATTATTACAATGTATACAGATACCACAAAATTAGACAAAAAAAAGAGTGCAAAGTTTAAAACCAGCACTCTTTTTAATGTATTTATGTTCGTTTTATACCAACTCCATTCCGGCCTCCGCACACTCCTTGCGCATCTCATCCGGCCATATAGAACTCTGAATCTCTCCGACATGCGCCTTTCGCAAAAGGAACATGCATAAGCGACTTTGTCCGACACCTCCGCCAAGTGTATAAGGCAACTCTCCTGACAATAATCTTTTATGAAAGAGAAGATCCTTCTTAAACTCCTGGTTACGAATCTTCAGCTGACGCTCCATAGCCTCTTCGTCAACACGAATTCCCATACTCGATACCTCAAACGAACGCTCAAGCACAGGATTCCACAATAATATATCTCCGTTCAATCCGCAATAACCATCACTATTTGGAGTACTCCAGTCATCATAATCGGCTGCTCTGCCATCGTGAATGGTTCCATTTGACAACTCTCCACCAATTCCAATGATAAAGACTGCTCCATACTCTCTGGTTATGGCATCTTCGCGCTCTTTGGGAGTAAGGTTTGGATAACGTTGTAAAAGTTCCTCTGAATGTATAAAGAATATCTCGTCCGGGAGGATCGGCTTTATCTGCGGGAACTCAACATAGACCTTATTTTCAGACACCTTTATCGCCTCGTATATTCGGCGAACAATCTTCTTCAAGTACTCTACATTACGATCCTCTTTTCTGATAACCATCTCCCAGTCCCATTGATCAACATACAACGAGTGAAGATTATCCAGATCTTCGTCCGGACGTAGCGCATTCATATCGGTATAAATTCCTCGTCCCGGCTCTATGTCCAATTCCCCCAGTTTAAGTCTCTTCCACTTAGCCAAAGAGTGAACCACCTCGGCAGGGCTATCATTCATACACTTGATAGGGAAGGTTACAGGACGCTCTACACCATTCAAATCATCATTAATTCCGGTACCCTTCATAACCACCATCGGCGCGGTGACACGAAGAAGTGCCAACTGCGCCGAAAGGTTTTCCTGGAACATATCTTTAACCTGCTTAATAGCACGCTCAGTGTTCTCAACAGTACCAAGGATATTTTTATATCCTATAGGTTTTATTAAAGTCATCTTGACTGACAATTACTTATTCAAGTTTGCAATAGCTGTGTCAATCTGCTTCTTCAACTCCGTAGCATCAGTATTGGTGTTTGATGCACTGATAGCCTGCATACAATAATCCAATGCTTTGTTATATGCAGCCAAAGCCTCAGCTTTTCCAGCCTCAAATTTCTCCTTATCGGTATTCATAACCTTTGTTGCAGCCTCCTGTACCTTAATACCGTTATTGAAGTACATCTGAGCCAACACAGTCAAACCTTGTGACTTGTAACCACGATTTGTCATTCCAACAACCTTCTCGTAAGCAGCCTCTGCATCAGCCAATTTATTTGCTTTCTGTGCTGCCTGTCCTGCCAACAAGTAGTGAGTAGCATACATTTTCTCCAATGTTGGATTATTAGGAACAGCCTTCATTGCTGCCTCAATCTCTGCGATATACTTTGCATCATCGCCCTGAGCCTTGTATACTTTAGCCTTTGCTGAGTATGCAGATGCCAATTTGTACTTTGCAGCAATAGCTTTATCGTAGTATGCCAAAGCCTCGTTGTACATCTTAGCCTTGTTTGCAGCTGTAGCAGCGTTGTAACAACAAGCAGCGTCGTTGTAATTGTTAGCTTTCAAATAGGCATCCCACTGAGTGTAAGCCTCGGTGTAATTCTTTGCCTTGTAAGCCGCATTTCCTGCATTTTTAGCCTCAGGATTCTGAATCTCTTGTGCGAAAACATGTCCTGCCATCAAAGCAGCAACAACCAAAAGTAAAATTTTTTTCATTGTCTTTTTAATATTTGTTACTAGTTTTTAATCGTGTTCCTTTCAGAGTGCGAAATTATTAATGTATCTTCTAAAAAAAAAATTTTAGTTGTTAAAAAACTACAATTTCATACATTAATTTCAATATTTCATTCAAACACTCCGCATCAACCTCATCAAACGACCCCTCATCACGGCTATCAATATCGAAACATCCGAACACTTCTCCCTGCTCATCTCTCAATGGAACAACAATCTCACTCTTAGATAATGAACTGCAGGCAATGTGACCGGGAAAAGCTTCAACATCGGGAACGACCACGGTCTCTCCAGAATCCACTGCTGCCCAACACACCCCGGTATGTCGCTTCAACAACTGACAGGCTACAGGTCCCTGATAGGAACGAACTATAAGATCGCCATCTATCAAAACATATACTCCTGTCCAAAAATAGTATGGTATTGTCTGATGAAGCACCGCCTCAATTGTTGCCAATCGTGCCCATACATCACCCTTAACACACACATACATCTTAATCTTTTCGATTGCCTGGGCATAAAGTGCCCTCTTCTCCTCTGCTGTCATAACGTCTAATTTGACAATTCCTAACTTCTAATTCCAAACTCCTAACTCTTAATTCGCAAACACTTCGTGTTTCCGCAAAATCGGCGGCGGTTAACCACACTTCGTGTGCTTCTACTCCTCGCGGCTCAGCATAACCCAAGTAAACTTGGTTTCTGCATTCGCTCCGCAGCGTCGGTTCGGCATAATCCAAGTAAACTTGGCTTCTGCACTCACCTTGCAAATCACCTATATCTGGACTTTCGCCATTTATTGTTCGCCACTGCTGCGCAGTGCCGCAAAATCGGCAGCGGTTCGGCATAATCCAAGTAAACTTGGCTTCTGCACTCACCTTGCACGATTTTTCCTAATTCCTAATTCCTAATTAAAAAGAGGGGATCAATATCACATATCACCCCTCCATCAAGCTCTCAATAACTTCATAGTGCATAACCACAACTATGAGCCATGTTTGATTATTTAATGTTAACCAAAACCTCCTTTAAGAAATTATACCAACGCTCAACACTTGGAATATAACACTTCTCGTCCGGAGAGTGCACACCTGCCAAAGTTGGACCGGTAGAGATCATATCCATGCCTGGATACTTCTCAAGGAACAAACCACACTCCAAACCTGCGTGAATTGCAGTTACCTCAGGCTCCTTGCCATTATAAACCTTCTTGAACGACTCAACAACTGCCTTCAACAACTCAGAATCCGGATTTGGATCCCAACCTGGATATCCATCACCATGCTGAACCTCTGCTCCGATAATCTCGAATGCTGCTCCTACAGAGCGAGCAATCAACTTCTTCTGTGAGTCAATAGCACTACGCTGGCTGGTCTGGATATATACCTTATTACCCTCAAGTGTCTTGATTGACGCAAGGTTTGTACTTGACTCAACCAATCCCGGCATCTTGGCACTCATTGACTGAACTCCGTGAGGACAAGCCAACAAAGCATTGATCAAATCAATTGTACACTTAGCGGTCATGCTCTCTGCAGGAACCTCAACACTCTCTATATCAACTTTCACGCCCGGATCGGTCATTGCAGCTACTCTTGCACACTCTGCAGAATAGCAGTTCACAGCTACTCGAACATCCTCTTTATACTTTGCATCGAATACAATTACAGCCTCAGCCTCGCGCGGAATGGCATTTCTCAGGTTTCCACCTTGAATAGTTGCAATCTTTGCTCCGTACTCCTTGGCACAATCCCACAAGAATGCTGCCAATACCTTCAAAGCATTTGAACGGCCTTTGTCAATCTCACCTCCTGAGTGACCTCCCTGCAAACCACGAACAGTTACATTAACTGCAAATTGTCCGGCAGCAACAGGCTCTGTTTGATATGGATATGTAATAACTGTATCCATTCCTCCTGCACATCCGATAAAGATAATATCCTCATCCTCTGAGTCAAGATTCAAAAGTTTCTTACCGGTAAAGAATCCAGGCTTCAATCCGTATGCGCCAGTCAAACCAGTCTCCTCGTCAACAGTAAACAAAGCCTCAATTGGTCCATGAGCAACACTCTTATCTGTCAGGATTGCCAATGCAGCAGCAACTCCCATACCATCATCAGCACCAAGAGTTGTACCTGTAGCCTTTACCCAATCTCCATCAATCCATGGAACGATAGGATCATTGTCAAAATCATGAACAGTATCGTTGTTCTTCTCGCAAACCATATCCATGTGAGCCTGAAGCACTACTGTTGGCAGGTTCTCATATCCCGGAGTAGCCTCGCCAATCATCAAAATATTTCCAAGTTCATCCTTCTTGGCCTGCAAACCATTCTCGGCTGCGAAGTTCATTAAAAACTCTATAATTTTTCCCTCTTTCTTTGATGGGTGAGGTACTTGACAAATCTGCTCAAAGATTGTCCATACCTTTTTTGGTTCCAAATTTTCTAAAACTCCCATAATTTGTTATTTTTATTGTGTATTTTTCAATTATTCAACTCTTCAAAAAACTCCCGGACAGTTCCATTTACCAGCTCTATTGCCTCGGCAAATGATACCTCCAGTTTTCCTCCCGATGCATTCTTATGTCCGCCTCCGTTAAAATATTTCTCGCACCAGACGTTCACAGGTATATCTCCTTTGGAACGCATTGAGATTTTCACCTTATCCTTGCGTTCGGTAATCAATACCGATACTTTGACCGCAGCTATCGAGAGCGGGATATTCACAACTCCCTCAAGATCTCCATCTTTATAGTGGAAGTGCTCAAGCTCATTCAAACTTACCGGAATCACTGCTATCGGATAGTCCGGATGTATTTGCAAATCATTGAGTATCACATTGCCTGTCAACCTCAATTTATCAAGCGATGACACCTGATAGATATTGGCATATACATAATCCCGATCTAACCCCTGTTCCAGCAAATCGGCCACAGTTCTGTACAATTCAGGATCCGATGCCGCATGGTTAAAATTACCGGTATCAGTATTAATTCCTGCATAGAGAGCATTGGCCATATCAGCAGAGATTATCTCTTTTCCCCAAATTGCTTTAATCACCTTATAAAGCAACATACAGGTAGCCGGGCTTCCTGGCTCTGATATAGTTATATCCACGGACGAGGGCTCAAGATGGTGATCTATCATCACCTTTTTACCCATAAAGGCCTCGTTCAAGAGCTGTAACTCACCCTCACGGTCCGGATTGTTGTGATCCATCATAAAAAGGACATCAGCTGCCATCATGTAGCTTTCGCACAATTCAGGATCCACTCTATTCGAGACAACGGTTCTGGCTTTTGGCAGAAATTGCAGATACTCCGGTACTGAATCGCATATCAGTATCTGGTTCTGAATTCCAAGCTTATCCAGCAACAGACTCAACGCTCCGCATGACCCCATTGCATCTCCATCGGGAGAAATATGAGGTATAATCACGGCCCTCTTCACACCTCCATTAAGCAGATCACGCAACTGCTCTATTTTTACGTTCAAATCGCACATAGTTGGCGCAAATATAATTGTTTTTTTTCAAATAGACTCCTCGTCCAAATAGATTTAGCAATATTTAACCGGACATAAAACAGGAGCCAATATAGGTTATAGAAGATTCCGGTAGTTAAAACTCCAAACGGAAACCTCGATTCTTCAACTCAGCATATTTTGTCGGATTGAAACGGTACAATATCGGAATTCGGCTCGAAGTTCCCGCCGGACGCTCCCCGACCTGAGTCAGAATCTCCAGCTTACGCATCTTTGAATAGAAGTTTCGACGATCGAACTTCACTCCGAGAATAGCCTCGTACAAATTCTGCAACTCCGGCATAGTAAACACCTCGGGCAACAGTTCAAAACCTATTGGCTCAAAACATATTCTCTCCTTGATTTTGGTCAAGGCTACCCGTAAAATTCTATCATGATCGAATGCAAGAGGCGGAAGTTCATCGAACGAGAACCATTGCGCCCTCGCAGCATCATCGCCTCCACAAACCTCTGAAATCTTCACCAAAGCATAATGGGCAACAGTAATAACCCTCTCACGAGGATCACGATTCACATCTGAAAATGTATAGAACTGCTCAACAGAGGCACTTTTAAGGCCTGTCTCCTCAAACAACTCGCGTTTTGCACACTCCTCGACACTCTCGTCCATACGCACAAAACCTCCCGGGAAAGCCCATCTGTCCTTATATGGCTCAATTCCACGTTGAATCAGCAACACCTTAATACTCACCCCATCAAAACCAAATATCACACAATCCGCAGTAACGGCAGGATGCGGATATTTGTAACAATACTTTAAGTCCTCCATCATTAAACTCCTTATAGTGTCATTTCGACACAAAATTAATAAAATATAGCTGAATAAAAAATCCGGTAACGGCAAGAAGTACTCCATGAAAAATCTTATCTTTGCAACACTATGGAGAACAAGGAATTGATACAGCTACAAAATGACCCTATGGGCCAGGCAATATATGACTATCACAACGGCAATAAGGTTGGAAAACTACGTGTATTATCATCGCAATTCGATGAAGATGAGATACCTGTTGAGGAGCTGTTCCGCGATTTCGACTCCATGCCCTACATTGAGCAAGTTGCACTTACAATGAGCGAGGGCTCAATTCTGGATGTAGGCGCCGGGAGCGGATGCCACTCTCTTGCCCTTAAGAAGATGGGAAAACAGGTAAAGGCTATCGACATATCACCGGCCTCGGTTTCAATAATGAGGGAGCGAGACCTTGATGCACACCTTATAAACCTGTACGACGAGCAATTTACGGAGAAGTTTGACACTATGCTCTTTCTGATGAATGGCTCCGGGATTATCGGCACTCTGGACAATATGCAGAACTTCTTCAACCGGGTTCGCAAGATGCTGAAACCGGGAGGTATGATTCTTATGGACTCGAGTGACCTTCGCTATCTTTTCGAAGAGGAGGATGGTTCCATAATGATTGACCTGTCGGCAGGATATTATGGCGAGGTTGACTTTCAAATGGTTTACAAGAATTGCGAAGGCGAACCATTCAACTGGCTGTACATTGATTTTGACACACTGGCCTACTACGCTGAGGAGAACGGCTTTAAAGCCGAACTAATTGCCCATGGCCCACACTACGACTACCTCGCAAAACTTACATTATAAACTCCTGCAACTAACTCGGTATTATTAAAGGGTCACCGCCTCTAATTTCAGCATTAATCCTAATGCTGCCGCAATGCGGATAAGAGATGAAAGTTGCAAATCAGTTTCACCCTTTTCTATTCGGTTAATATAAGTACGCTCTCGACCAACAAGAGTTGCCAGCTCTTTCTGAGTCAAACCAAACTCTTTACGACGCTCTTTTAATATCTCGCCAAAATATCATGCTTTAGCCTTTGCATCAAACTCTTCACGTTCAGGAGTTCCAGGCTTACCAACCTCATCATTAAGAATGTCAGAAGCATTCTTAAAGCCGTCCAACTTGGTAACGTCCAAACTTCTTAACCTTTGCAACTCCTCCTTAGTTAATCTATTATTCATAATGTTATAACATTCTTCTAAGTATTAACAACGCTTTATCTACCTCTCTCTTATAATCTTTAGTATCCTTCTTTACAAAACCATTTAGAAACAATATGTTAGTAGCAATATTAATATCTTCATATTATTCCAACACAAAAGAAACTAATTAGTTTCTTGTTTCCAAATGTTATATTGGAAGAACACAAAGATGGCGTTTATTTTTTATTTATTATGTTATTAAATAGATAAATTTAAGCTACTCCGAATAAACAAACATTACACATTTGCAAGCCGTTTATATAATTTAGAATTTTATTATACCTTTCGCCCGTTTTTGAGAAAACTTTAAATCTACGCTAAGGAAAGTGCCAGGCGCAGGCCATAAAGAGCGCAATAACCCGTTGGCGAGTCATGGTGACGAAACAGAACGCGACTACTCCATGCGTTAGAGGTCCAGCCGCCACCTCGAAGCACATGATGAGTGCCGGAAACAGGGCCCATAGGATTGTTACTCGGCGAGGATGAATAGTATACTCCGCTATACCAATCGTTGCACCATTCCCATACATTGCCACTCATATCAAACAACCCCAACTCATTGGCTAACTTTTGACCAACCGGATGGGTCATACGATCAGAATTTTCCATATGCCAGGCGACATCGCTTCTACTATTACTACCGCTGTATATATAACCACACGAACAATTACCGCCACGTGCAGCAAACTCCCACTCTGCCTCACTCGGCAAACGGAAATTCAAACCTGTCATCGAACGCAATTTTGGCAGAAAATGGTCATTAATCATTTCCCAGCTCACACAATCAACCGGCAAATCCTCGCCCACAAAAAACGAAGGATTGCTACCCATTACTGCCATCCATTCTCTCTGAGTCAACTCATACTTACCTATCAGATAAGTTGATAAAGTAACACTATGACCCGGTCTTTCATCAATATCTCCATCATAATCGCCCGGTTTAGCCCCCATCCAGAAAGAGCCTCCGGAAATAGTCACCATATTACGAACCATATCACGCAAAACCTCTTTCTGCGCTTCACTCACTTTACTATCCCAAAGGAGACTCAATCCATTAATTGATTCGGTCATTAATTCACTATATTTTTCCATATACGTACCCCAAAATCACTAATCATCCCTTCATGCCAACAAATCTTATGACAAAGCTACAAAATCATTTCCATATATTATAACAAAAGCAAACTCCAAGTTACCAAAGAGACCACTAATGGAATATTCTCAGCACAGGTTTTTTGAGGTTGATAACTCGAAACATACCAACACTTGAACAGTTACTTCCCGGCACATTACTTATCTTAGCTCTCCACGCACGATTTCCCTTTCCACATCCATGAAAACACAACGTTCGATAAAGTACCTTATATTTAACGCAGTCGCACACCCAAAACCTCAGTTTTCCTTGAATGCTATACTATCCGCCTCGGTTCCGAGCGAGGCCTCGTCCTGCACAACCTTATCGCGTTTATTGAACTTATATACATTATACACAAACATACATAAATACAAGGATAATAGGGCCAAAAGATTTACTCTAATTGGAATGATATCACCAATCAGATCATCCTTCATATCACTATTTGTAAAATTGGAATATAAACAATCATTATAATCAGCTATAAAAAAGAAAATTATAATTACCGCAATTCCCATAAATATACTTAGCACCACTCCCCAAAAATTCTTTCTACGCTCCTTATATCGTTTAAATGTTCCCTTGCACAACTCATTACATATAACGATCTCACTGAAGCCCAACATCATAACTATGTCAAATAACTTTACAGGTTTTAAATATTCACTATACATAGGGGTACAGACGAGGCATCTGCAAATAATCAAAATTAAAATCAACACATTAACCCCAAAAGCGCAACTCAAAGCAACATTACTCTGAGTGTCCGACTGAGTGTCCGACTTCAAACGTTTAAAAACCACATAGAATACAGACAGAGATGATAACATAGTAATGGGATACACTACAAACATACTATATTCCGTATAAAAGATGTCTGCAAGTTGATATAACATCGCAACACATAAAATTGTAAGAATAGGTATTATATGCAATCCTAAAATTATAATTCCCAGCCATTTCAGCACCGATGATAGTTTCTTCATAATTATTTGTTTTTATCTGTTATTATTAGACTCATTCCTCTATATTCTCATTATATCAAACTTAGGAAAGTTGACATAAAGAGGAGTAAAACAACCAAAAACTAACACCCTTGAATTTTTTCTCTAATTAATCAGTATATCACGTCACGAAGCCACCCTGCAAACCACACATACAACCAGAACATAATATACAAAAGCTCAACTGCCTTATTTGTTATAATATCACATAAAACGTTCAATATTGTCAACAATATCATTAATACTCTCAGGAAAAAGAATTTCAGACCTGCAACCAACTGTGTCAGGAGTTCTCTTAACCTCGTATTCATAGCCCAAATCCTTCAGTTCATTATTTCACATTCTGCCAATATTTCGTCTTTATAACTAACAATAGTATATTCTGACGAGGGTTCAATTTTCATTACTAACTACGTATCTGCCCCATTTTCACTCTCTGTCTCGGAAGAAGTTGCCGCCTCCTCAGTAGCTCCCTGTTGTTTTTTCTGCTCATCAATACATCTCTGAAGTGATTCATGAACATTTTCGTGTATCTCACGCACTGCATAAAAAGGATCTGAAATAATACTCTGAACGTAATCTTTTATATTTTGCAAACTGCCCATTACCGGAACCTCGCATGAGAATTTTATTCCTAAACTCTCTTCATTCGATTTATGTAATGAACATTTCCATGCTGCTCCAACATATCTGTTAAAAATATTAATATTGTCTAACCAAAATTGATATGTTTCAAGTATATCAATAGAATCATACACCATTGATATAGTCATTTGCAGATTGTCTTCTACATAGTCCACTCTATAATTACCTCCCTGAAATGCCACATTATAAACAGCACTTCTATAATATTCACCACTTTTATAGCCATCATCATACACTGAACACCTTGTAGATACAATCAACGATATTCCATTAGACATCTACATTCCGCACAATGCAAAAGCAGAGTTGATGATTGGAGTACCTGATATAAATGATAAATCCATAATTCTAGCCACACAAGCAGCAGATATTCGCGCTGATAATGGTAAGATTGTCGGAGCTTTTGTAGTAAACGGCAAACCTATGTCATGGGGACTATCAAAGCAGGGCTATTGCGGAATTATTGGCGATACAATAGCGATCGGAGTTGCAGAAAACTCTCCACTTTTTGAGAAAGCCACCGAGGTAAATGGCCACTTCTTCCGCCAGTATCCACTGGTCAGGGATGGCATTATCTATATTGATAATGCTCCAAAGGGCAAAGCTATTAGAAAAGCGTTGTGCGACAGAAACGGGGAAATTATGGTAATTATGACTACAACCGAAGAGTCATTCCACGACTTTGCTCAGGCATTGGCAGATATGTATGTTTCCAACGCCATATACCTTGTAGGAAGCAACTCATATGGATACTTTAGGGACAAGTATGACCATTTAGCCAAAATCTACGAAAAACACCGAGGCGGCCAAAAATACGAAAACTTTATCGTATGGCGTCGGCAACAATAGCAAAAAAGAGCTACCTTTGTCCCTTGATATTTACCAACGTTTATGAAAGGGATACAAAGACATATACTTAGAGGGCTTATCATAACCTCGCTGATTATCTTTTCGGGCGAGGTTTTATTTGCGACAGCACCATCTCAGGCTCAATCACAACAAAGCGCCACATCTGCAACTACAGCAGAGCCGGCCAACTACAAACAAGCTGCAGGTAAATTTGCAGCCGGATACAATGCTGAAGATATCAAAGGAATTTGCGCTCTATTTACCCCGGAATTGGTGAAACTGCTTCCACAAGACAGAATGCAACTTATGATAGGGGTTCTAAGACTCCAACTCGGTAAACTAAAAAGCTACAACTTTGTACATTTCGAAACCAAGAACAACAACAAAGTTGCCAGGTACAAAGCAGATTTTGAACATGGAGAACTAAGCTTGTTACTCTCGCTCAACAGTACCAATCTCATTGACTTTTTATGGTTTATTCCAGGCGAGGGGACTCAAAATTCCGCAGCTATGTTCCAGAATATATTCGAGGCAGCCGGCAAGTAAGTAACTTACATACCGGCCACACCTCTAATCTTTTACATAATAGATACCAATAATCGGATTATCATCCTCCTTCAATGTTTTAGAAATTTCACGCAATTGGGGATGATTTTGCACAAAAGGGGAATCTTTATCCTTTATAAGATTCATTGGCGATATAAATCCTATGAAGCCATCATCGGTAGCTCCACGGAATTCGCCTGTATAGTATGGTCTTACTTCGTGTTCATTGTTGTATAGAACCTTCGTAAAACTGTTTGTAGAGGTATTCCCAATAACCCTATAGCCATCTTGCCCCAAACCATTAATATAGAAGCATACATAATTCCTGGTAGCCATCATTATACCTATACCCATAGAGTAACCTTGTTCGAAAAGTCCCAAAACTCTATCACTGGCAGCCATCCCAAGGAATTTATCATACACCTCAGGGGTTATTGGTTTTCTATCCCCATGTACCACATATTTAGGTAGAATCTCATTTTTATCATTTAAAGCATAAATGGTGTCTGACTTGTTGGCAAAGGTCAACACCTCATCAACTCCGACAACGGACAATGTACTGGCTTGAAATTCCAATCCCTCAAAATGTCTTGTCTTCACAAAAGAATCTACAACACTCATATCCTTTCGCGACAGCACATAGTACTTATACTCAATATCGGGATAATCAGAGTAAACTGCCAAAAAATGGTCACTATCGATTGGTTTGATATCTGCTATGCACTCCGGTTTAAGTTCCTTATAGAGAGAATCGGACATTGGTATTGTCTCTATATGTTCACCTCTATAGGTATAGTGCATCCAACTTCCGGTATAAAGATCAAGATTCGAGATTCTCTCCTTCACTGTATCTACATACCAAACTCTCAAAGTCGATGGCTCTTCGGGGCCTCGTCCGGCGTGGATTGTATTAATGTATGCGCCCTGTCTATCAAATATGTGCAATTGCATCGCAAAAGGACCATGAAGCACTATAATTGAATCGGTCACCACAATCTCATCTATCCACTCTATCAAACACTTATCATTAGTTTCGAGAGGAATAAATTCACAACTATCAGGTACTCCGTTAGTCGCAAGAATATCTACATTGGGCATATCCTTCAGATTGAGATCTACATACCCATGGTTATGCGATGAGGGTTCACCTTTACACCCTACCAACAAAACAACCAGTAAAACTAGCCAAACTCCTCTCATATTCTGTCAATTTCTAATTCGCCACTGCTACGCAGTGCCGCAAAATCGGCGGCGCCTCAGCATAATGCAAATAAATTTGCCTTCTGCATTCGGCTTGCACGATTTTTCCTAACTCCTAACTCTTCACTCCTAACTAATTACACCCTATTTCGCAAAGTTCTCGGTACTCATTGGATCTTTTGGAGCCTTCTTGCCAGCCTCTTTCAAAAGAGCATCAATCTTCTCTGCCTCGTGGAACGGAGCATCATACGGACGAAGTGCATTATAACGAACCACACCCTCTGCATCTATAATTGCAACATGAGGGATTCCAAACACTCCATAATTCTTATCGAAACATGAACCCTCGCTAAACAACACCTTCCAGGTCATATTGTTTTGCTTCATAAACTCCTTCATAAGTTTATACTCCTCATCTGGGTTATTGCGGGTATCAACGCTCTCCATTCTGCCATCGCCGAAACGACGTACATGTCTGCCTTGCAGACTTGTAACACCTAAAATCTCAACATCGTACCCCTTATATCTCTCCTGTAATGCTCTGATATTAGGGAAAGAACGGAAACAAGGTCCACACCATGTAGCCCAGAAATCCAACAGTACCACCTTACCCTTGTACTCAGAAAGAGGCTTGGTATTCTTATCGCTACTCCACAAAAATTTAATCTCGGAAGCTGTGCAATTCATCAACTCTCCCTTGGCAATTGCAGAGTTCAAAAGTGTTTCATAATCTTTTCCATACGAAATCATTGAACCATCCTTCTCAGCCTCGCCTTGCGCCTGGAATGCCTTATTCCGCTCTACAAGGGCCAATCTTAAAGTCTCAAGCTGCTCAGGAGTAACATTTGTATCATTGATTGCTGTCTGGAAAACTCTCATAGCCTTGTTCAGACCATTATTATCCAACAAAGGAACATTGGGGGTAAGAGCCTCTACAAATTTTGTCATAACAGGGCTCTGTTCAACCTCGGCTGTATATACAATTCCTGCAATAAGCGCCTCCTCAGCATAGGCCGGATTCTGTAACAACATTGCAAAAGCAGGATGTCCAACAGCCTGCATTGACTTACTCTCTGCCTCACCATCATCAACAAACGAAGCCGCCAACACTGCCGCTCTGGCTCCGATTGTATCATTTTGAGCAATATATTTCTGCAAAGCCTTATTGATTTCAGACTTCATAACCGTCGAACGAATAAATGCTCTGTATCCTTTACTCATAAGCAGCTGCTCAAAACTAAGATCATCTAACTTTACTGCATTAGAGTCAAGCATCTGAGTTACTCTCTGCTCAACCAACTCCTGTGGAATTGTGAAATTTCCAATAACCTCCTGCAACTCCTCATATAGAGTTGTAACTTGTTCATCTGTTACAGGCTTTGTACATGCAACCAAAGCCAACGCAATCAAGGAGTAGATTATTCTCTTCATCTTTTTAAATTTTATTGTTTATAATTCATTCTGTCGCAATTCGGCATACTTTTTGCTGCTAAAATCGTTGCATATTCTCCATTTATTCCTAAAAGTGGTATAAATGTCCAATAGTATATGCAAACCCTGAATCAGGGCAAAGGTAACTCTATTTTTTTGTAAATTTGTAAATAGAAAAACAAATAATAGAAAAATGAAATATATCAAATTTTACGTAGTACTTGCTTTTGCATTTTTGGTTTCTAACACCTACTCATTTGCGCAGAAAGATACGCTGAATCAAGCAAATAGAACAATCGAACCTCTAAAATACGGTCATTTTGACAATTGGATGGTTCATCAGGTTGAGGAGTCTGGCATTATTGGAGGAAACACCAAATACACATACGAAGCCATTGCCTCTGATACGTTAAAAGATAATAAACCATTCAAACCTAATGGAGCAACGCCATGGGCAAATTCATCGGTAATGGCTCATGTCAAAGGTATTTATAAAGCCAGTACTACTATTTTCCCTGAGGAGCGAGATGGAGGTTTTTGTGCCCGTATGGAGACTCGCATAGAGAATGTTAAGGTACTTGGATTTATCAATCTAAATGTTCTTGCAACAGGAACAATTTATACAGGTGAAACTTTGGAGCCTATCAAGAGTGCTGACAATCCACAGAGTAAAATTTCACGCGGTATTCCTTTTACAAAACGTCCAACAGGCTTGATTTTCGATTACAAGGTAAAGGTTGGAGGCGTACAATACAGAACCGGTGCTACAGGATTTGGAAAGCCAAAGAATATGGGGACTCAAAACCGTGCCGAGGTATATGCAATACTTCAACATCGCTGGGAAGAGGATGGAGAAATTTATGCTGCCCGTGTAGGAACCGGTTTCAAGGCATTCGAACAGGATGTAGAGGAGTGGCAGAATAACTACGAGATTCCTATCAAGTATGGCGATATTTCCAAGGATGCAGATTTTGACAAAGCGGCAGATCTAAATGATAGATATGAAACCGAGGAGTGTTTTTACGCTCTGAATAGTGAAGGTGAAAATGTTCCCATTCATGAGATTAAGTGGGATGGAACCAAAGAGCCGACGCACCTTATTCTTATCTTCACATCAGGAAACGGAGGTGCCTACATTGGAGCTCCCGACGCCGTATTTTGGATTGACAACGTTAAACTGGCATATTAAAAACAGAAATAGTCGTGCGATGCACGACTATTTCTGTATCAAGCAGTTAAGACAACCAGTTATAGTTGCTTAATCAAATTTACCATCTCGATTGCACTGGTAACAGCCTCGAAGCCCTTATTTCCAGCCTTTGTTCCTGCACGCTCAACTGCCTGCTCAATAGAATCGGTGGTAAGAATTCCGAAGATTACAGGCACACCGCACTGCAAACCGACAGTTGCAATTCCCTTGGTAGCCTCGTTAGCAACCATATCAAAGTGAGGGGTTGCCCCACGAATTACAGCGCCCAGACACACAACTGAATCATACTTTCCACTCTCAACCATCTTCTTGGCAATCAATGGAATCTCGAATGCACCCGGAACCCATGCTACTGTAATATTCTCCTCATCTCCTCCGTGACGAACAAAAGCATCAATTGCACCTCCCAACAATTTTCCTGTGATGAACTCATTGAAACGCGATGCCACAATTCCAATCTTTTGACCCGCACTGGTCAAATTACCTTCCATTACTTTCATAATATCGTTATTTATTATTTGTTACACTTTCTTGGTTTTACATCTTTCAAATCCTTGACGTGAAGCATGTGTCCCATCTTTGCATACTTGGTATACATATAGAACTCATTCTTTTCGTTACATGTCATCTCAATCGGTTCTCGAGATACAATCTCCAATCCATAGCCATCAAGCCCCTTAATCTTCAATGGATTATTGGTCATCAAACGCATCTTGCGAACACCAAGGTCTGACAATATCTCGGCACCTGTACCATACTCTCGCAAATCAGCCTTGAATCCCAATGCAATATTCGCCTCAACTGTATCCATTCCCTCATCCTGCAACTCGTATGCACGCAACTTGTTTATCAAACCAATTCCACGACCCTCTTGGCGCAAATAGAGCAGAACTCCTCTACCCTCTTTCTCGATACGGCGCAACGCCTCGGCAAGCTGCTCGCCACAGTCACAACGTAAAGAACCGAAGGCATCGCCTGTCAAACACTCCGAGTGTACGCGACAAAGCACAGGCTCAGGAGTTGAGACATCGCCCTTAACCAAAGCAACGTGATGCTCCTTGGTAATGCGATTCACATAACCATAAGCCTTGAAAGTTCCATATTTTGTCGGCAAATCGGCTACGCTAACTCTATCCATCAAACGCTCGGTGTGACGGCGATAATTTATCAAATCGGTAACTGTAACTATCTTCAGGTCATGCTCTTTTGCAAATTCACATAGCTCTTCGGTACGCATCATGGTTCCATCCTCGCGCATAATCTCGCAACACAAACCACACTCCTTCAACCCTGCAATTCTCATCAAGTCTACGGTTGCCTCAGTATGGCCCATACGCTCCAATACACCTCCACGACGTGCCTCAAGCGGAAACATATGGCCCGGACGGCGGAAATCAATCGCTTTTGCTCCATCCTCAACACACTTCATGGCAGTTATTGAACGTTCGTATGCCGAGATTCCTGTAGTTGTATTGATATGGTCAATTGAGACAGTAAATGCAGTGCAGTGGTTATCGGTATTGTGCGCAACCATCTGCTCCAGACCCAACTTCACTGTATATTCATAACTCATTGGCATACAAATCAATCCTTTTGCATAAGTTGCCATGAAATTAATATTCTCAGGAGTTGCAAACTGCGCTGCACAAATTAAATCACCCTCGTTTTCACGATCAGGATCGTCAACTACCACAACAATCTTTCCCTGCTTCAAATCCTGCAAAGCCTCATCGATTGTATTAAATTTCAACTCTTTATCCATAGTTATATCTTTATGAATATTTTAAAATCCATTCTCTTTCAAAAACTCCAAACTCAATCCTCCACTCTCTCTATGCATCAACTTCTCTACATATCGTGCCAAAACATCGTTTTCAAGATTGACAACGTCACCCACCTTTTTTCTTGTCAAAGTGGTCTCCTCCTGTGTATGAGGGATTATCGACACCTTAAAAGTTCCGCTATCCACATATGCAACGGTCAGGCTCACACCATCAATAGCTATTGAGCCCTTCATCACAATATATTTCATTATCTCGGGCGAGGCAGCAATTGTAACCCATATCGCATTGTCATCGCGCTCAAGGTTTGCCACTCTTCCCGTTCCATCAATATGACCCGATACAATGTGTCCGCCGAGACGATCACCCACCGCCAAAGCGCGCTCCAGATTCAATGGCGAGCCAACACTCAACGATGCGAAATTTGTACAACGCATTGTCTCGGGCATAACATCGGCATAGTAGCATCCATCGCCCATATTGGTCACAGTCAAACAGACTCCATTGGCTGCTATACTATCGCCAATGCGAGTACCCTGCAACACCTTCTCTGCAGCAATACATAGAGTAAAGCTCCTGGCTCCTCTCTTAATTGACTTAACCTTACCTATCTCCTCAACAATCCCCGTAAACATATAAATCCTAAATATGTGATATGCTAAACTCATCGGTTTAGTCTACATTATTTGTTAATCTATCAAATCTTTCTTAGTAGATTTATATATTAATTTCATCTACCAACCCCCTAAAGCAAATCTGCGCAAATCACATCTTTAACTTTATCATTAATCTGTCAAGCTACGTTTTCTATACTTGCAATCCTGTGGATTTGCTTTAATTTGTTGTCTACCAACCCCCTAAATCCCCCTTCACTTGGTTCACTACGTTCACCCGCGTTAATAAGGGGGACTTGAAAGCGGTATTTATTTAACTCCTAACTGTTCACTCCTAACTGTTCACTTGCACGTTTATTCCTAATTCGCAAACACGTCGTGTTTCCGCAAAATCGGCGGCGGTTCGGCATAATCCAAACAAATTTGGCTTCTGCTCTCACCTTGCACGATTTTTCCTAATTTCTAATTCCTAATTACTAATTACTAATTAATTCCTAACTATCTCACCCTTCCACGTATCAATACATCATCGCCGCAACGTTCAACGTGAACACAGTGTAGTTCAAGCGCATCGGCCATCATATCAACTCCATCGCCCTCAACAGGAGTCTTTGCATCGCTGCCACCAACAATCTTCGGAGCTACGAAAGCATACACCTCATCTATAGCCTTTGCCGCCACAAATGAGTTGTTCAACGTACCGCCTCCCTCAAGGATAACTGAGTCAATCTTCATTGCTCCAAGCTTTCGAAGCATATCTGTTACATCGATATGACCATTACACTCCTCGCAAAGAAGAGTCTCTACACCCATATCGCGCAGTTGTTTTAACTTTGAGACCTCGCCCTTAGATGTATGAGCCACAATAGTTCTGTACTCCTTTGCACTTTGGACAATGGCACTATCAAGAGCTATGTGTGCTCCACTATCTGCAATAATTCTGATTGGCTGGTGTATATCTCCGCATAAACGGCAATTCAGCATTGGATTATCAGCTTGGACGGTTCCTATTCCAACCATGATCGCAGCAAATTCATTACGCATACATTGCGAATAGTTACGCGACTCTTCACCAGAAACCCACTTTGAATCTCCTGTATGTGTAGCAATCTTGCCATCGAGAGTCATGGCACTCTTCATTGCCACCCAGGGCATTCCTGTTGTGATATATTTAAGGAATATTCGGTTCTGCTCCTTTAATTCATCCTGCAACAAGCCATACTCCACCTCTATTCCCGCAGCTTTTAGAATCTCTATTCCCTTTCCGCCAACTTTGGGATTGGGGTCAAGCAGACCAACTACAACTTTCGATACTCTGTTCTCTATGATTGCTTCTGTACACGGAGGGGTTTTGCCGTAGTGGCAACATGGTTCAAGGGTTACATACATTGTTGCACCCTCGGCACTCTCGGTAAGATTTGCAAAGGCCTCGCGCTCGGCATGAAGTTTACCATAACAGGTGTGCCATCCGCTACCAATAATCTTACCATTTTTGACAATGACAGCACCTACGTATGGATTCGGGTGAACAAATCCATGTCCGTTTCCGGCAAGCTCCATTGCCATTTGCATATACTTTATATCCTTCTCTGTTGCCATATCTCTACTCTGCTTCTGCAGGGGAGCCAAATAGGTTGTGTATTAAAACAAAAAATCCCGAACTCTACGTCCGGGGCAACTAACACACATTTTCACCGGGATACATTACTCCCAATGCCTTCTAACTCTTCTATCATCCGGACTATACCGTCGGTATCGGAGTTTCACCGATTCAGTCCTGCTATTGCAGGAGTCGCGGACTATCACCGCCGGTAGGGAGTTGCACCCTGCCCCGAAGAATCACTGCGAAATTACACTAAATTCCCTATACTTCCAAAGAAACATCGAAAAAACTACACCTACTCCCCATCTTTAACACTTTCTCACTATCTTTGCTTTAAATAACAAAATGATTATCATGAATTTTATACTCGGCATCATATTCGCAATCTTCTCAACTCTTCTAATTGAGGGGTGTGGACGCACAGATAGTTCAGAACAAACATACTCTGAATTTCCTATTCAACATATAATCAAGGGAGAGCCTCTGCACATTGATTCTGCTCACATATACAGATTTCCAAAAATCTATATCTTCGACACAACAATGATTATTAAAGACATACCTACTACAGGAGGATGTTTTTACGATGTATATAAATTTCCGGAGTTAGAATATTGGTACTCATTTGCAAGAAAAGGGCGAGGAGAAAATGAAATTTTATACCCAATGAATCTACATATTAACAACGGTAAAATATACATTGATGACTTTACAGAAGCACTGAAGAAGATACATGTGTACAATATTGGCGATACCATACCATGCAAAATAGTTCCACTACCTACAGGAACTTATTACTCTACTTTCACTGTCGATAATTATGAGAATATATGGATTCTCCCCATTCGCAATTCCAAATATCGCTTACAACAATTAGATTCCAAGGGAAATATTACTAAAGAAACTATGCCGCTACCTGAAATAACAGATACCATGTATAACGATATGTCAGGAGAAGTATGGCAATCTCTATTATCATTCAGCCACAATAAAAATGTCCTTATTTTGGCAACAGAATTTGGAGAGCAACTTGATATTTATAGCGAGGATAAAGAGGAAACAATAACATCGATTGGCCCATTAGGTCCACCCGAAATTGGGAAACCTATTAACGGAGCCTTTTTGTCATTCTCAAAATTGGGATTCAATCAAATCCATACTACATCAAAATATATATACGCTGCATTCAAAGGAGCAACTCACGCAGATATACTAAGCAAGAAAGCATGGCAAAGAGATACAAACGAGTATCAAAAGATATATGTTTATGACTATAGTGGCACACCTGTAAAAGAGCTGCTTTATAAAGAACAGATCACCGGCTTTCAAGTTGTGGAATCAGAAAATGCAATTTACGCTACAGCCGAAACCGGAGAAGAGTATTTCATACTTAAATATACAATTCCTAATTAACTCCCTGAATCATCCTAAATAATGTTTACAAATTTAACGTATTATATGTAAACCTATTTTAGGACAAGACAAACTCCTAATTCCTCATTCCTAATTCCTAACTCCTCATTCCTAACTCCTAATTCCTAACTCCTAATTCCTAACTCCTAATTCCTAATTCCACACTGTTCACCCCTCAACACCTCTCCGCTACAATCTCGGAAATATCGCGAATCGGAACAGGTTGTTTCACTTTAGCAAAGTTCTTTTTACACAATGGGCATGCAGTAACTACACAATCCGGATCGCTACATGTGTATCGACTCAGTGCATCAGCAGCTATTCTACCTCGCTCAATTGGCGATATAACCGTATTTGCCAATGAGCCTCCACAACATAGCGACGCTTTGCCATCAAACTCTGTAGCAACAATCTCGCCTACAGCACCTAATACTCTCTGCGGAGCCTCCACAATATTGCATCCTCGCCCCAACTCACATGGATTATGAAATACCAAACGCTCTTTACCCTTACGAATATTTAAAGCGCCGCAATGCATCAGCATATCAATATACTCCGTGTGGTGCATTACCATAATTGGCAACTCATACTCTTCCTTAAAGCTCTTATAACATATAGGACAACTCGTAACAAGAATCTCTGCCCCTGTTGCCACTATCCGCTCAATATTCTTTTGCATCAGAACGTCGGCAGCTGCTCTGTTTCCGGACAATCGCAATGGTCTTCCACAACATATACCACCACCCTCATCAATAAAGTGGTACTCAACTCCCGCTTTATTAAAAATATTACACATTGATGCTATAACTCTGGGGGTCAAATGCCCCATACACCCCGCAAAATATGCCACCTTGCGACATCCTGAATACTCTTCACCAGTTTTAATGGGCGAGGTCTTAGAGAGAGAGGGAATATAAGAGTATGTCTCATCTGTAACCACAGAATGGTCCTGTCTCTGCATCATACGCAGTGCATTCAAATCAATATCAACAGGGCACAACTCTTCGCAACGTCCGCACATCAGACAATTATTGATTTCATTACCACGCTCTACATCCTCACGCACCTTACGCAGGAAGTATACAGGTTGGATTGATTCATTATTAAGCGATGTAAGTAACTGACACTGATTCAAACATATACCGCATCGCGAACATGAATATACCTCAAATTTCGACAGACCTCTTAACTCTCCATTCGGGCCCAACTTCACATCAAGTTTCACCCCCCAATTCTTTAAGAAAATATATACCATTTCTGTCGGTATATGCATATATCTGGAGCCGGGTATCAATAAGAAGAAGATTCCTAATGATAATGAATAGGCCCACCATAACGGATACGACAAGGTCTCTACCGGCAGACACGATGCAAAAAACTCACCTGTCGAGTGAGTCAAGAAACTGCCATGACCGGTAATTGCCGATTGCATACTCTCAGCCAGAAAGCGAAGAGGGAATATAGACCATAACACCCCTTTTACCAATCTGTCATAGGGGCGTTGTTTGGTAGTCTTTTTCATTCCCACCATTCTGCTATACAAGCGTTTACCCCACGCAATGAACAATCCGCTCAATATCATAAGCAGAATAAGATCCATCAGGAATCCAAATACCTCATCTCCCCAATATTCGGCACCGGCAGGCAAAAAATAGTAGAAAAAGATTGAGTAATAGGGAGTATTTGCCCAACTCGCCTGATATATCGATGACTCCAGGTGCCCCACAATTATGAGCAGAGCCCAACCCAGTCCGAAACACATATGCATATATCCCAGCATGGGATTCTCTCTATATATCTTTCTATGGACCAGACTCTCTAAAAATATCTCCTTAACTGAACGAAGCGTACCTAAAGAGAAGAGTCCTTTCAGAATCTTTATTCTATTGGCTTTATCAAACTCATATATCCACTTTATATATTTAATGGTTATATAGATAAGCAATGTTGCCATTCCAATTGAGAATGGCCACACAAACGGTTCATAATTGGGTGATGTAAATGTAAACATGACAAATTACTTTTCGCGCATATACTCAATCATCGCCAATATCATTCCACGGGTATCCACCCCTCTCGGACAGACGGTAAGACACTTGCCGCAAAGCATACATTTATGCAGTTGTTCTTTATATAATTGATTCTCACCGCGTTTCATAAGCATTTGAATTTTTCTGATATTAAATTCGGTTAAATTACCTGCCGTACATGTTGCACTACAACCTCCACACCCTATACATGCCGATGAGCTGGGAACACGCAAAGCGACATACTCTGCACACCCTTTGTCATTTTTATCATACTCAACTGCTCGGGTAACCGATATAGTAAAACCGAAATTAACCATAAACTACCCATTTAAATAGTTTGCTACCTGAAAAGCTGCTGCGCAAGCATCATTCAATGTATCTGTAGAATTCATTGGAGCCGTAGCTGTTCCTGCCACAAAAACTCCTGGCACATTGGTCTGATTTGCAGCAATATGCGGATCGCCACCCTGAATAAAGCCATTTACTTTTGTCTTTACTCCTAAAAGTTCTGCTACCGAACGAGTTCCTGCAGATGGTTCCATACCTACCATCAACACCAATCTGTCAAGCTTCATTCTCATCGGTCTACCAACCAAAGTATCTTCAACTTTGATGGCTACTCTACCTTCGGAATCCTCGCTCGCCTCCGAGACTCTTCCCCTGACGAACTTTATTCCATATCGCTCCTGAGCCTCACGATACAACTCCTCGTACCCCGGACCAAACATTCTCATATCCATATAGAAGCAGAAAATCTCTGCATTGGGGAGCATCTGTTTCAACTCTATTGCCTGCTTCACAGCAGTAATGCAACACACCTTTGAGCAATACATATTGCCACACTTCTCATCCCGACTTCCCACACAATGCACCATTCCGACTCTTGAAACAGTATCAGGAACTATATGTGCCTGAATCATGTTCTCCAACTCTACCGAGGTGGTTACATTCCTGTAAATTCCGTAACCATACTCCTCTTTGCGTATTGCATTGAAAGGGGCAAAACCGGTAGTAAGCATAACCGCATCGGCAAACAAAAGGCTCTTATCGCTCAACAAAATTGTAAAGCCATTCTCAACTCTTTTTGCTTCAATCGGCTCGACATCAGTCCATACCGCAACATCTGCCATCTTGACATCGTTCACGAGTTTCGTTACCATCTCAGAAGCTCGCTTCCCATCGGGGAAGAGACGATCCCAATTGTTAAGGTTTCCTCCCAGCTCGCACTCTTTCTCAACAATGCTTACCCTAAAACCCAAACGGCTCAGTCTTTCAGCTGCGACACAACCCGCGGGGCCTCCTCCTATGACTACAATATGTTTCTTATCACTCATAATACTATCACTGCTTTAAAAAAGTAGGGCATTTGGGTAAAGAGATTAATTTTCCATCTGCATCACAATACTTCTTCTCGGGATCATAATCTATTCCCATCTTATCCAAAAGGGGTTCTACCGCCACCTGATGCATTTGCAAACCTAAATCCCACGGATTATATCCAAGCACCAAACCTGCCATCTCCTCGTAAGTCAACACCGGAATTCCATATCCGTTCTTGCCGTATGTCTTCCCGCTCATCTCACTTATGGTATACTGCCACTTATCCAAAAACATTCCACAACCTGGACAATTGGTTACTATAAAATCTGGTTCGTATGGCTCCATAGATTCAAGTTTCTTCATAGAATTTGCAACCGAATAACCACGATTAGCCTGTACCAAATAGTTTCTGAAACCAAAACCACAACAATGCCTTCTCTCGGGATAATCTATACACTCTCCACCCCATGCATCCACCATACCGCTCAAGACAGCCGGGAACTCAGCACCTCCAACTCCCTTCGAAGGGAACATTTTTGCGTAGTGACACCCTATATGATCAACTACCCTTAAAGGTTTCCCCGTATGGACATCTACCAACGGATGTACCATCTGCATAGCAATCTGATTTCTGAATTTGTATATCACATCCGATGTATGGGCCAGATTCTTAGGAACATCAAACTCACGTTTTGTAGCTTTGTACAAATCCTCGCGCACACGCTCCAACAACTCCGGATGCTCCTCCCAGGCATGCAAAATCTCAGTATATATTCCAAATGAAGTTATACAAGATGGAGTGATATTTGCATAACCAGCCTCGGTCATCAACGCAAAATGGCGGGCAACGACAGTCATTGTAGTTTGAAACGGCACCACATCAGAGTGATATCCTATACCAGTACAGGTTGTATGTTTAGGGTCGTCAAAAATATCCTTGCCCAGTTTGTTTCTCAGAATATCAATAAAAGCCCACTCTGATCCAGGGAAAAACGTCTGTCTTATACAACTGCGTGCATAGTAGTAGCGATCATCGGCTATCTCCTTCTGATATTTTTCCCACTGTCGGTTATTCGTTGTTACCATATCCATCTCCTCCACTATTAAATGTATAGGTTTCATGCAAATACTCCTCTATGTCCATCCCCAAAGCTGCGGCTTTCTCTTTGGAACACTGCTCAATACTCTCCATAAATGCCGTTCCTCCTGTAACTTTAAAAATCTCCTTCAATTCATTGAGCGAGGCCTCGTCAACATGTCGCAAAGCTCCGGCTCCATTACCATCATAATTGGCATGAACCCGTTCATACACTTGCTCCTTATTTGCACAGATCCACTCCCACACAGGTCCTTGCTCAGGATGTTTCTCCGGTACTGCAATATCGGGAGATACACAATAACCCACACCCAACACAGAATCGGCAATTGCCCGTTTTATAGCAAACTGCTGACGGCCCTTCTCCGACTCAACAAACAATCCGGTCTCAATCGATGCTTTTCTTAAAGCCATAATCACCTCACCTGGGGTATTACCGCGCGGACAACGTGGCTTACATGACATACACTCACCACAATACCATATAGTATTACTCTTCAAAAGCTCCTCTATTTCACTCTCGTCACCCCTTTGAACAGTATCAACAATAACTCTTGGGTCATAATTATAAAACTCAGCTGCAGGACAAACAGCCGTACATACTCCACAATTCATACAACTATTCAAACCGTCGCAGAAATGAGTATCTTGATTTAATATATCAATTATTCTCCCCATCTATATATTCAGATTAAATATAGTGCAACAAAAGTATTGTAAATCTCATATAAACATAGGGGTATAAATACCACTTTTTACAACATCTAATGAAAAGGAATTTTAAACCAATTAAAGTACTAAACAGCCCAAGGTTTTGCCTTTACAATTCACGAACTTTGTAGGCAGAAAAGCAATAAACAATATCAATTACATGAAAAAGAGATATATAACACTTATCACTCTTCTACTCTGCATCAGCTCCGGATGTAAGCAAAAGCATGCACAAATGCCACATTTTAAGAACGTAAAACTTGACACTGTACAACTTTGCAACCAGACAGATGTATTGATTTTTCCTGGCAAGGTTGAGGCTGGTAAAGATATAAATATAGCTTTCAAAATTGCAGGGACTATTGAGGAGATTCCCGTAAAACAGGGAGAGTTTGTCAAAAAGGGCGAGACTATAGCAATCATGGATCCTCGCGACTATCAAACTCAATTAGATGCAACAACCGCTGAGTATAACGCTATAAAGGGCGAGGCCGAACGCATAATCGCTCTCTATCAAGATAGCAGCATTGCCCGAAATGATTACGAGAAGGCATTGTATGGTTTAAAACAGATAACTGCCAAGTTACAAGCACATCAGAATGCTTTGAATGATACAAAGCTCCGAGCTCCGTTTGACGGATATATTCAGAAGATAATCTTTGACAGGAATGAGACCGTCGGTGCCGGGATGGCTGTCATATCCATGATAAGCAACTCTCCGAACCAAGTATCAATAAATATTCCGATTAAGAGCTACATTGAAAGAGATAACTTTGAATCATATAGCAGCTCCTTTGATATTATGCCGGACAAAGAGTTCCCGTTAGAATTAATAGGCATATCTCCGAAAGCCAATATGAATCAACTCTACAATGTCAAGTTCCAATTCTCCGAGAACAACAAAAACATCACTCCCGGCATGACTACCACCGTAAAAATTATACAACGGGCCAAACCGGAGAAAAGATTAGAACTTCCTTTGTCTGCCATATTCCATAAAGAGGGGCAAAGTCTGGTTATGAAATATGATCCACAAACATCAACCATTAAAGAGCAAAAAATTGAGATAGAATCAATTAATCGTAACGCTAAAGTGGTAATCACAAACGGTTTAAACGAGGGGGATATTATTGTATCAGCCGGTGTTAAATCTCTCAAAGATGGAGAAAATGTAACGCCTGTAAAACAGAGTAGTTCAACTAATATTGGAGGCTTATTATGATAGATATAGGAAAATGGGCATTGAAAAACCATCTGCTTATTCGTTTTATTGTCATTGTTATGGTTATAGGGGGCTCCATCGCCTTCTATAATATGAGTAAACTGGAAGACCCCGAGATAAAGGTAAAACAAGCAATGGTTGTAACCACCTATCCCGGAGCTTCAGCCCACGAAGTTGAACTCGAGGTTACCGACCCCATTGAAAAGAGCATTCGCTCAATGTACAATATCAATAGTATTGAGAGCCGCTCTATGAACGACCTGTCAATAATAAACGTCGAGCTCGTCACAACCACTCCTGCTGACGAGGTAGAGCAATTCTACGACATCCTGCGCAGAAAGGTCAACGACATACAGGGATCACTTCCCAAAGGTGTCGGAGAATCCATTGTTCTAGATGATTTCGGTGATGTGTATGGAATGTTCTATGCCATTACAGGCGAGGGCTTCTCTGATACTGAATTAGGCAATTATGCCGACCTTGCAAAACAGGAGTTCCAGAATATTCCGGGTATCTCCAAAGTATCCATCTACGGCAAACGTGTTCCATCTATAAACATTGAGATTCATCAGGATAGAATGGCCAACCTAGGAGTTCATCCGGCAGAGGTTCTATCTACCTTGAACGGACAGAACAATACTGTTTATGCAGGTTACTATGACACCCCGGATAAAAGAGTTAAAATAAAGGTTAGTGACCGCTATAAGAGTGTTGAAGCGATTGGCAACCTATTGATACAGGGGCATGAAGATGATCAATTGCGTTTAAAAGATATTGCAGATATAAGTTCCGGCTATGAAGAGCCTGCACGCAATCAGATGTTTCATAACAACCAAAGAGCATTGGGGATCTCAATTGCAGCACAACAGAATACCGATATCACAAAATTGGGCAAATCTATCGAATCTAAAATTGAGGAGCTGAAAAGTGAACGCATTCCCGCCGGTATTGATTTTCACAAAGTGTTTTTTCAACCGGAAAGAGTTACCAATGCCCTCACAACATTCTTGATAAATCTTTTGGAGTCGGTTGCTATAGTAATCCTTATCCTTATGGTAACTATGGGCATAAGAAGCGGTGTCATCATCGGTATAAGCCTGATAGTAATAATCTTTGGCTCAATAATGATTCTTGGTACTCTTGATGGAACACTACAAAGAGTATCATTGGGTTCACTCATCGTAGCGATGGGAATGCTTGTTGATAATGCAATTGTAATAATTGATGGAATTTTAGTTGACCTGGCAAAGGGGATGCCTCGCCAAACAGCATTAACCTCAATTGGCAAGAAGACTGCCATGCCTCTGCTCGGAGCAACCCTGATTGCTATTTTAGCCTTTCTTCCAATCTTCCTCTCTCCCGATACTGCAGGAGTCTACGTTCGTGACCTATTTATAGTACTTGCCGTTTCCCTGCTATTAAGCTGGATATTGGCTCTGACGCACGTTCCCGTCATGGCAGAGAGATGGCTGAAAAGAGTTAAAAACCAACCGGGCGAGGATCCATACAACACCCCCGCATACAAACTCCTTCGCTCAACACTGAAATTCGCAATCAGACACAAAAAGGGCGCAGTTATATGCGCAGTTGCATTGGTATGTACCAGCATATATTGTTACAGATTTATCCCTCAGGAGTTCTTCCCTGATATGAACTACGAACAGTGTTATATAGAGTATAAACTGGACGAGGGTTCATCACCACAAAAGGTTGAGAAAGAGCTAAAAGAGATCTCGACATGGCTACTGAAGCAGCCATATATCACAAACGTCACGACATCATTGGGAGGCACCCCAAGCCGATATAATCTGGTTCGCAGCATTGCAACACCATCTCTATCATACGGTGAGTTGATTGTCGATTTCACATCTCCGGAAGAGTTAATCAGCCATATAGATTCAATTCAAAATTATTTAACTGCCAACTATCCCGATGCATACTCAAGGGTTAAACGTTACAATCTCATGTACAAGAAATTCCCTATTGAAGTAAAGTTCTCGGGACCGGATCCGGCAATTCTTAAACAACTTACCCAACAGGCCGAGGATATAATGAACAACTCACCATACACCCGATTAGTATGCAATGACTGGTCTGAAATGCAACCGGTAATGGAAATTGAGTACAATCAACCAACAGCTCGCAGAGCCGGACTTAGCCGTAGCGATGTTGCACTATCACTTCTAACGGCAAATGGAGGTATACCAACCGGAAGTTTCTACATTGGTAAAGAGAGGTACTCAATCTACCTAAAGAGCGTGGATAGCAAGGGGAACCCAATCAATGAACTTGATAACACCCCCATCTTCAGCTCTATGCCTCCATTGCAAAATCTTAACAAAGAGACTCTGACCGGACTATTCACCGGTAGTGTCAGCGAACAGGATATTCTTGCCGGCACTCTAGGGACCACTCCATTAAACCAAGCGGTAAAGGGAATAAACATCAAATGGGACGAACCCATTGTAATTCGCTACAATGGAGTCAGGGCAATGAGGGCCCAATGTGAACCGATTTCAGGCTATACCGCCGAGAGTGCCCGCAGCGCCATCGCCCCTGCAATAGAAGCAATTGATTTGCCTGACGGATACTCATACAGCTGGGAGGGAGAGTATCAGGCAAGCAAACAGTCAACCCGTTACCTATTCGGCAACTTCCCATTGGCAATTGTCGCCATGGTTGCCATACTGATTATGTTATTTAAAGATTATAAGAAACCGATTATAATATTCAGTTGTGTACCGCTACTACTTGTAGGCGTAGTCTTTGGCATACTGCTCTCCGGCAAAAGTTTTGGATTCGTTGCAATTGTCGGTGTATTGGGCCTCATTGGAATGATGATTAAAAATGGTGTTGTTCTTATGGACGAGATTGAGATTCAACGAAGCGAAGGAAAGAGTGCTATGCAAGCTGTAATTGATAGCTCATCAAGCCGATTCCGTCCGGTAATGATGGCCTCGCTCACCACCATTCTCGGCATGATTCCTCTGATTGGCGATGAACTATTTGGTTCCCTCGCCGTAACAATTATGGCAGGACTATTTGTGGGAACAACCATTACCCTGCTTTTTATTCCAGTCCTCTACTCACTATTTTTCAAAATTGATAATGACACAAAACAATGAAACGACTATTAACTATTATAGCAGCCATCTCACTCTCAATATCAGCTAATGCCCAGGCTCTTGATATTGCAACCTGTCGTGAAATGGCATTAAAACAAAACAAACAGATTGCAATCGCAGAAGCACAAACTCGTGGAGCGGAATTAGCTGTAAAAGAGGCTAAAAGCAACTTTCTGCCCAATCTAAGTGCCAATGCTCTCTACATTCACAACACAGAAGAGTTAGAGGTATCAACCCCCGATCTACCAATAGCTCAGGGAATTTCTATCCCCACTATGGGTATTGGCATTGGACTTAACAACTCGTTCAACGCAAACATCTCATTAACCCAACCGCTCTACACCGGAGGCAGAATTATCAGCGGAACAAAGATGGCAGAACTCGGAAGCGAAATATACACAATCAATGAACAGAGACAAAAGGACGAGGTTATTATCGAGTGCGACCAAGCCTACTGGAACTGCATTATGGCCATCGAATTGGCTAAAGTAGCCACAAAATACAAAGAGACACTCACCTCACTACTAAACGATGTTAGCAAGGCTGAAAAGGTTGGAATGAAATCAAAGAATGACCTTCTCAAAATTCAGGTTAAATTGAACGAGGCCACACTGAATGAACATCGGGCCCGTAACGGAATAAAAGTTGCAAGAATGAACCTCTGCAGAATCATTGGGTTGGATCTCAACTGCGACATCACTCTTACAGAAGGCATTGAGGATCACGAAGTCCCTGATATCCGGGGCAACTATCTGTTCAATGAGATTCCTGAAATTGCCATACTCCACAAACGTATTGATTTACAAAAGGAGAGTATGCGATTTACGCGAAGCAACTTCCTGCCATCAGCAGCCGCCATGGTTGGCTACGGTTATACGAATGCACTCACTCTAAAAGGCACTACACCATTGACCCAAACCCTGCTTCCTGAAAAAGAGAGATTAATTAACGGAGCCTCAATGAGCGCATTTGCCACTCTCAAAATCCCCATCTTCCATTGGGGAGAAGGACGCAACAAAATTAAACAGGCAAAAGAGGAGATAAAAATTGCAGAACTTGAATTGGAACATGCAAACGACCTGATAAACCTCAATATTCAGATTGCATTAAACAGAATAGACGAGGCTTTGCAACTTAAAAATATGAGTAAAAGCGCCTTGACTCAAGCAGAAGAGAATCTTCGTGTCAGCACAAACCAATATAAAGCAGGAATGGAATCCTTAAGTGATCTGCTTGAAGCACAAACGGCTTGGCAAAAGGGATATAATGACTATATTTGCAGCTGTATCGAGGAGCAATTGGCTCATTTGAACTATTTAAAGGTAACAGGACAATTATGGACGAAAGAGTATTAGAACTTACACTACGACTGATTACTGCGGCAATCATTGGTGCATTAATCGGATTGGAACGCGAATTTCGGGCAAAAGAGGCAGGCTATAGAACTCACGCTCTGGTTGCCTTAGGAAGCGCACTATTTATGATTGTTTCGCAATATGGTCTGAATGGTTCTCTTCCGGGCAGTGGACTGGGCCATATATCGTGGGATGCAAGCCGTATAGCAGCAAGCGTCGTATCGGGAATCGGCTTTATCGGTGCAGGAACAATAATGTTTCAGAAACATGTTGTCCGAGGGCTGACAACCGCTGCCGGTATCTGGGCCACAGGAGCTATCGGATTGGCATGTGGAGCAGGAATGTATTGGATATCAATTATTGCTGCAATCCTCACCCTGGCAACACTTGAGCTATTAAGTATTCTGTTTAAGAAATACGGACTGCACAGCTCTATCATAACCTTTACTACCAAAAAACTTGAAATCGGCAAAAGAATCATTGATGACCTTACTGCTCATAAATATATGGTAGTAAACTACTCTATGGAGCACCACAAATACGAAAGTGTTGAGATATACAAAATATCAATGACTATCAAAGGGCGTAAAATCGAGGGAGACAATGCCATTCTGCAAATCCTTCAATCCTACCCTGAAATAACAATAGAGTCTGTCGAGAATTAAAAATATAAACAATACCTCTCCCCATCGGGATCTATCAGATTGGTGGGGTTGTTGGCACTGTTGGTATAGGGAGTTGTTTTCATGGCGCAAGACATATAACTATCAAGACCGACGGGGATTATCAATAAGAATAAAGCATTTCATTTACGGTATTTACAATTCTACCATCTTTAATCTCTATCCTATAGAACAATCTGATTTTTTCACCTTGCCCTATCTTGTTGCACTTCTGCGCATTTTCTGGTGAATCTACCCATATTGAACGAGACATATGGAATTTACTGAAATCATTCCGAGCATAATCATAATACCATCTGTTATGATTGGCGAGGTTAAATATGTAAGGTAATGCAGATCTTCTCATTGGATATAAAAATAACGTGTACGATTTAAACATCTGGTCATATTGAGTTCCATTTATTCTGGCGTCAAGTATGGCATCCTCAACATCATACTTTATTGTATCCCATATAATCTTGTCATTATATACTTCATGTAAATACAATCGGC
>JAGBFU010000082.1 GCA_017936285.1 Marinifilaceae bacterium
CGAGGCCGGTTACACACCTCTTCTTCCAATGTTCTCATTGGGTCACAAGTTTGCCCCTGCAAACATTCACGCAGGAGGACTGCGCTACCATGGAGCCGGTGTCATTGTTTCCCAACTATTAAAGGATAATTTAATGGAGGCGGTTGATATCAAACAACTCGATACCTTTAAGGCCGGTTGCTTGTTTGCACAATCCGAGAGAATTATCCCTGCTCCGGAGTCATGTCACGCAATTGCGGCAACAATCAACGAAGCTCTTAAATGCAAAGAGAGTGGCGAAGAGAAGGTTATCCTATTCAACCTTTCAGGCCACGGTCTGATTGATATGGCTTCGTACGATCAATACTTTGCAGGCAACTTAGTTAACTACGAACTAAGCGACGACGATATCGAAAAGAGCATTAATAAGGCTGAATAAGATTCAAATAACATGGGGTTGTCTGACAAATTTGTTGACAACCCCTTATTTTCAGAAATTATATAACAAGTGCCAATTTTGGCCGAGTACAACTACAAAACAGCCCTCTCAGACAATTTCATTTTACCACATGAAATATAGAATTCTAATTCTTGACAATTTTCCAAATTTTTTGAATCGGGTTACCACTATTGTCCACTCCATTGACGATTACCGCATACCCCTTGGATTGTACACCTGAAGGCAGGGTTATTTTGTACGGATTATCCTTATCTATCTTTGCCATCCAGCTCCAGTTATAGGTCTTTTCAGCATCATAACCGACATGGCGACGTCGCTGAGGAGCAAAGTGAGTCAAGCGTCGCATACTGGGCTTTATCTCAACCTTTATATATGACCTTATTGCCGGCTCAAATTGCTCAGGCAAATTCATAGTCCCGCCTGCAAGCGAAGGAGGGAGAGATGACCAGACAAATGGATAACCTCCGGTCAGCGCGCCACTGCTTCCGCCAATTGGGGGCATCATAACCCTGCCTATCGGTTTGGTTATTTTGTACCTTGCCTTATTATCGGTCCACTCAACACTCTTCTTACCCACCGTCGGCTTCAGGTTTTGAGCATCCAGATACGAATAATCAAACTCATTAAGATATTCAGGCAAAAGCAACATAAGATGTATCGTCTTTAAGCCCATATGATAACCATACTCCGAGAAGAAGCGCATCTCATTGTCCCAAAATATCTCACCACGCTTAAAATATCCGGTTCTATCAGGATAGAGGAAGTAAATCATCTCATCCTCACCCTCAAGATAGACTCTTCCACTCTGAATCCACTCCCCTTTACGCTTAATTACACTGCTTGTAACCGGTTTACCTTTACGATTAACTACATACCCCTCAAGTATCATATCATACTCCTTGGAAAAGATTGTTGATTGATACTTTTCAAGCAGACTCTCCATCTCAACCAAATCACCAAACTTGCATCTTTTCAGAATAAGCAGATCATTCAATCTTTCTTGATCACTCAAATAGTAGCCGGGATTCTCAATCGGATAGTCAAAGTGAGATGTAAAATTCATGTACGAATATATTCCATTATTGAGCGAGGCTTCGTTAAGATTCTCTAATGGAACTACACTAACAGCAACATCAACTCCCTCTATTTCGTCAGAAGGATCAAGTGTCAGAGTCAGATCACTCTTATTATCAACACTCTCGGTTAAAGTCAAATCAGCAACCGCACATTTATTATTGATATAATACCACGATCTGTCTGCATAAATCTTACCCTGTTCATCCAATAAAGCAAAATTAACTATACCATCGGAAACTGTTGAATCCAACTCTATTATCCCCTCCTCTTTAGCCTGTATAAATCCTAAAAAGTCAAAATTGGTATAGGCCAGGATAAATTTTCCATCAATAGTTACATCAGGAGTATGGAGAACCTTATATCGCATTCCGCCATTCTCGCCCTCTGTCATATTGAAAGAGAAAGCACCCTCGCTCACAACCTTAGGAAGAGGGAAACGCATTTCTCCGTAACTAAGTTTGATTACTGCAAAATAGCTACTACCCGCCTCTGGGGTAAATGAGAATGAACCATATCCGTATTCATCAGGTTTCAAATCTACCACTCTCTTCTCAGCATCTTTAACAACCCAACCGCTCCACTCAATTGCACTATTATTTGCAGCAAAGGCTACTTTCTGAACGTGATCAGCAATCAAAGAGCCGCCCTCAGGGGTAAAAACAACTCCGAATTCAGAGGTCATATTATCAACACTACCCGATACTAATTCAGAATTCTCCGGGCCGGAAATATATATTCTCTTTTTGAAGAATGCATCTACTCCCTTATTCTGCATCCAATAGGTATAGGCTTGCAATTCATACTCTCCCGGCTCAACATTATCATACATTCTGACATATCCGATAAAGGAGTTTGAAATTGTATCATGAAGAATCTTCTCTCTATTTACGACAACCCCTGCACTATTAATAAGATCTACATACACGAACCTACTCTCGATATATCGTTTCTCTACTGTGGGTTCAGGGAAAAGAAAAGCACGAACCAATATTGTATCACCAAGAGCATATTTATCTCGGTCGGTTTGTAGAAAGACACGTTCATCCCCTTGCTCAATAAATCTCTCATACATTGAACTAAGTCTTACACCTAATTCCGCCTGCGCCATACAGACACCCGGCAATAGCAGCATTACCAACACTCCCACTGCAAATTTAAGATTCGTTTTCATAATGCAATTCATTAGTATCCCACAAAACAGGGACGGGTCAATATCTTTACAACCATAAATATGGTTGGTTTTGCGCAAATATACAAAAAGAAGTATTGATTAACAAGAACTCTTTTACAAAATTGTCATTTTTTTTAATTTTATTATTACAGCTATACTAAAGTACAAATATGGAGAGGGGAGCAAAAAAGATCCCCCCCTCTCAGATACGCCTTACTTCTCTACAATTTCATAAACCTTGAAGTCATCAAGCAAAACGCCCTCGCCCGAATCAAGTTCTGAGTAGCCTCGGAACTCAATACGCAAATATTTTGCGCCAACTGGTGCACGGAAATATTGAGAATCAAATATATCAACCCAACCATCGGTTGCTCCCTGGTAATTTTCTGTCTGTATTCCGACATTATAACTTGCACCAAGCATAGTGGAAGCTGTTTTGTACCAGGCACATGTACATTTCCACTTATAATCGGGATTCAAACAATTTGCGTTAAGTTGAATCATATATCCCTTCCGCTCCTCAACTGCTATATCCTGACTTAAATAGGTTTTGCCGTCAACTCTTAATGCGTAGTACTCCGACAAAACTCCCTGCTCAACACGTACAACCGTACTATCCTGACAATCCTGGAATTTCCAGTTATCGGCCATTCCATCAGTCCAATTCTCAAAACTGCCATTGCTTACCAAATTCACTCCGCTCGGAGTTCCGACTACGGGACGATTATCCTGAACTATTACCTCACTTCCTATCAATGTAAAATCATCAGGCAGTTGCGTTGTTTCTCCCCACACAGGAGTTGTAAACGAGAGTTTAAACTCCTCTGTCAAGCCGAACGTTGCTCCAACAGATACAATACTATTTGCACTCAACATAGTATCAATACTCATTGTTCCCATTCTAACCACACCTTCAATCTCATAATAAATATTCAAGGTTGCACTTTCAACAGGAAAAAGTAAAACCTCGGCCGTTGCAACACCTTTATCAATATCATAATCCAACTCACACCCTACCTCAGATTTTGTTCCCTGTTTAGAACCATCAAGAGTTACATTTGTCGGAGTCCCCGAAACCCTGATATAGATATCATCAATCTCCTCAGGGATATTTGTTACAGTGGTCTTTAACTTTGCAACTCTTCGCTCAAGAGAGACTACCGAACTGTTTACACCATCGGTTGTAACTGTAAGTTTCGTTGAACCGCTCCAGAAATCACAATCCCCGGAATAGTAATCTCCGTTTTTTATAAATTTCAACTTAACCTCAGAGAGGGAAGATCCTAACGAGGCATCGAGATTGGCCTCTGCGGCATTGGCTACTGCCCACAACTGATACTCTCCGGGCATCAATGAGAAAGTTATTGACCCTAACTCTCGCTCAGCAGTACCAACGTCGATTATTTGCCCCAATTTTCCTGAGTCAAAAATCAATAATTTCAGCGAACTCATCTCACCATTTGCAACTCCCCGAGAATCAACGGCTAAAGTTACCTGCTTGTTTGCTCCCTCATCATTCCAATTACACGATACGGCAATCAGCCCAATTGCCATAATCGTCAATAAAAATCTTTTCATATACTTTTTGTTTATTATGTTTATCGAAACAAAGCTATGAAAAGTTTTTGAAAGAAATATTATGTTAATGAATTTTATTTGTAAAGATTTTTTATCTGCTCCTCAACAGATAATGGGACCATATCGGAGATTGACCTGCCTTCAATTACTCTTGCACGAATTTCAGTCGATGATATCTCCATTAACGGAGCCTCGATAAGTATTGTATTTTGGGGCATAAAATCGGGAATTTCCGCCCCCGGACGAGGATAGGCTATTAACTGAAAGCGCGCTGCCAACTCTTTATATGCCTTCCATTTATCAAATTTTGCCATATTATCGCCCCCCATAATTATGGCGAACTCAACATTTGGATACATACGCTCCAATTCGTTAAGGGTATCTATTGTGTATGAGGGTTTAGGCATATCCAACTCTACATCGCAAGCCTTAATTTGCGGTTCAGTAAGAAGGGCCTGCTCGACCAATGAAAAGCGCTCTCTTTCCGACAGCATATCAACCCCTGCCTTAAATGGATTTTGGGGCGACACAACAAGCCACACCTCATCGCAAATTGCTCGCTCAAGAACTGAACGAGCAATTCGGATATGACCATTGTGTATAGGGTTAAACGAACCGAAAAAGAGACCTACCCGCATAGATAATCACTTTGAGATAAAATCACGAATAACTCGCTCAGCATCAGAGTAAGCATCCTCAACCTTGTCGTTAATCACAATTGTGTCGAACTGAGGTGCAAATGTCATTTCATATTCAGCCTTGGCAATACGTTGCTCAATCTTATCCATTGAGTCTGTTCCACGTCCGATTAATCTTTTACGGAGAATATCGATAGAAGGAGCCTCGATAAATATTGACAATGCCTGCTCTCCGAATATCTTTTTAATATTCACGCCACCGACAACATCCACATCGAAAACCACAATATTCCCCTTGGCCCAAATTCTTTCAACCTCACTCTTCAATGTTCCGTAACAACAGCCGGGATATACCTCCTCCCACTCAAGGAATTCATTATTCTCGACCTTTGCCTTAAACTCTTCAGGAGTAAAAAAGAAGTACTCTCTACCATTTTGCTCCTCACCACGAGGCGCACGACAAGTTGCAGATATAGAGAACTCTAACCCTAAACCCTTAGATAAAAGATAGTTTACTATTGTACTTTTACCGGAACCACTTGGTGCTGAAAATATAACAACCTTACCCATAGCACTATAAAATATTTAAACTTTGCTCCTTAATCTTCTCCAGCTCATCCTTCATACGAACCACAATCTTCTGAATATTTGCCTCGTTCGCCTTTGATCCGGTGGTGTTTATTTCACGACCCATCTCCTGAGCAATAAATCCCAACTTTCTACCCGGAGCCTCTTCATTATCAACTGTTTCACGGAAGTAGTTACAGTGATTTGCCAAACGCACCTTCTCTTCATTGATATCCAGCTTCTCCAGATAGTAGATTAACTCCTGCTCCAATCTGTTCTGATCCACCATTTTAGGATCAAGCCACTCATTCAGGCGCTCACTCAACTTCTGTTTGATTTGTGGAACTCGTTCTGCTTCAAATTGAGGAATTTGTGCCGATAGAGCCTCGATATTACCTACATGAGTCAAAATATCACTCTTCAACACCTGACCCTCATTAATTCTATAGGTATCAAGCGCCAAAAGAGCATCGTTCACCGCCTTCATAAGCGCATCATACTCAGCCTCATCAAACTCCTCAATCTTCTGACTCAATGAATCCGGGAAACGGATTACTGTCTGAATGAGCGAGGCGTCATCAATTTCAAGTCCAAGTTGCTTATTCATGGCACGCATCTGCTCAATATAGTTTGCCACAACCGGAACATTAATAGTTGTACCGCTATCCACTACTGTTGTCTCGACCGAGATGTACATATCAACCTTACCTCTGTCAAGGATACTCTTTGCCAAATTGCGAATCTCCAACTCCTTCTCTTTGTAGAGCGATGGCATTCTGACACTCATATCCATCTGCTTCGAGTTCAAACTCTTAACCTCGACTGTTATCTTTTTTGCTCCGAATTCGGCAACTCCTTTGCCAAATCCTGTCATCGACTTTATCATACGCTTATTTTTAGTTAGGCAAAAGTAACGAATTTGTCTTGAATTTCACTATCTTCGCACGGTAATTTATAGACAATGAAAAACATAAGGAATTTTTGTATTATTGCACATATTGACCATGGTAAAAGTACCCTGGCAGACAGATTGTTAGAATATACAGGAACAGTTACGGGCAAGGCTATGCAGAGTCAGGTTCTTGATAACATGGATCTTGAGCGAGAGCGCGGAATTACCATCAAGAGCCACGCAATCCAGATGGATTACACCTACAAAGGGGAGAAATATACCCTTAATCTTCTTGACACTCCGGGACACGTTGACTTCTCGTACGAGGTTTCTCGTTCTATTGCTGCGTGCGAGGGCGCTCTGTTGATTGTCGATGCAACACAAGGAATTCAAGCTCAAACCATATCGAACCTATATCAGGCTGTTGACAACGGCTTGGAGATTATCCCAATCATGAACAAGATGGATATGCCCAATGCCATGCCCGAAGAGGTTCGCGACGAGATTGTTGAGCTTATCGGCTGCGATCCCGATGATGTAATTGAGGCGAGCGGCCGTACCGGATTGGGTGTTGAGCAGATTCTGGAGGCCATCATTGAGAAGATCCCTGCTCCACAGGGAGACCCTAATGCCCCACTGCAAGCATTGATCTTTGACTCTCAGTTCAACTCATTCCGTGGAATCATTACATATTGCAGAATTTTGAACGGAACACTACGTTCAGGTGATTTGGTAAAATTTGTAAACACCGGCAAAGAGTATGGAGCCGACGAGATTGGAGTTTTGCGCTTAGATCAGATTCCAAAGAAAGAGCTATCGGCCGGAAATGTAGGATATATCATTTCAGGTATCAAAACCGCCCAAGAGGTAAAGGTAGGAGATACCATTACCCATGTAAACCGTCCATGCACCGAGGCCATCGAGGGTTTCAAAGAGGTTAAACCTATGCTTTTTGCCGGAATATACCCTATCGAAACCGAAGATTACGAGGATTTGAGAGCATCTATTGAGAAGTTACAATTGAACGATGCCTCGCTCACATTCACTCCAGAGTCATCAATGGCTCTTGGTTTCGGCTTCCGTTGCGGATTCCTGGGATTGCTCCACATGGAGATTATTCAGGAGCGCCTGGACCGCGAGTTCAATATGAACGTTATTACAACTGTTCCAAACGTTATGTACATTGCCCACACCAACAAGGGCGAGGTCATAGAGATGCACAATCCAAGCGACATGCCCGATGCGAGCCTGCTCGACTTTGTTGAGGAACCATACATTCGCGCACAGGTAATCACTCCGGCATCATTTATCGGACCGATTATGACTTTGTGTCTTGACCGCAGGGGAGTTTTGATTAACCAGCAGTATATTGCCGGAAACCGTATGGAGATGGTTTTCGAAATGCCACTTGGAGAGATTGTATTCGACTTCTACGACAAACTGAAGAGTATCTCAAAAGGGTATGCCTCATTTGACTACTATCAGATTGGCTACAAACCCGGTAAATTGATTAAGTTGGATATTCTTCTTAACGGCGAGAGCGTTGATGCCCTCTCCGCCCTTATCCACTTCGATAATGCTTACGACTTTGGTCGCCGTATATGCGAAAAGTTGAAAGAGCTGATTCCTCGCCAACAATTCGATATTGCAATCCAGGCAGCCATTGGCGCAAAGGTCATTGCCCGCGAAACCATCAAACAGGTTCGTAAGGATGTAACCGCCAAGTGTTACGGAGGAGATATTTCCCGTAAACGTAAGTTGCTTGAGAAGCAGAAGAAGGGTAAGAAGAGAATGAAACAGATTGGAAACGTTGAGGTGCCACAAAAGGCATTCTTGGCAGTATTGAAGATTGACTAAAGCTAAACTGAGTATGAATAAGATTAACTTTCCTGCAGAGTGGTATCCACAGAGTGGAGTACAACTTACATGGCCCGATTGCGAAACCGAGTGGGAGCCATTTTTGCCCGAGGTTATTGAGTGCTATAGAAACATTGCCCACGAAATTGCAAAACGTGAGACATTGGTAATTGTATGTCGCGATAAAGAGCAGTGTTTAACCGACTTGGAGGGTATTCCAACAGAGAATATCATCTTTAAAGAGATTGAGCTGAACGACACATGGGCACGTGACCATGGTGGAATATCGGTTTTCGGAGCCAATGGAGAAAAGATTGTGCTTGACTTCATCTTCAACGGATGGGGCTTGAAGTTCCACGCAGATCTGGACAACCAGATAACAAAACAGATGTTTGAGCAGGAGACATTCCAAGCCGACGTTATCCGCAAACCCATGAACCCGTTCGTTCTTGAGGGCGGAAGTATCGATTCTGACGGCGAGGGCACAATGCTTACAACCCGCGAGTGCCTATGCTCACTGAACCGCAACGAACACATGACTCAGGAGCAGATAGATGCGTTCTTGAAGGAGCAACTCGGATTGGATAGAATATTATGGGTAAACCATGGTGCCATAGTAGGCGATGATACCGATAGCCACGTAGATACTCTGGTTCGTTTCTGTAATAAAAATACAATTGCATACGTTCAATGCGAGAACCCCGAGGATGAACACTACGAGGAGCTAAAGGCAATGGAGGAGCAGCTAAAAACATTCCGAACAAAGGATGGGGAGCCATACAATCTGATCCCACTACCACTTCCCGAGGCTCTATACCTTGAGGATTACCGCCTGCCTGCTACATACGTAAACTTCTTGATTATGAATGGAGCTGTACTTATGCCAGGCTGTGGAGCTGAGAGTGACAAAGTTGCAGCAGAGCGCCTGCAGGCTGTATTCCCCGATCGTGAAGTTGTAACCATCAACTGCACTGCTCTGCTATCAGGACACGGCTCACTACACTGCGTAACAATGCAGTTCCCTGAAGGATTCATCAACGCTTAAAAACTGTACCATGAGAACATTGAAAGTTGGATTAATACAGCAATCTTGCACATCAGATATTCAGGCAAACATTGCCAAATTGGACTCTAACATTCGAAAAGCTGCTGCAGAGGGAGCTGAGTTGGTTGTATTGCAAGAGCTTCACAACTCGCTATACTTTTGTCAAGTTGAAGATGCCTCTTTGTGTGATTTGGCAGAGCCTATCCCCGGACCATCAACCGAACACTACGGTGCATTGGCAAAAGAGCTGGGAATAGTTTTGGTACTATCCTTGTTTGAGCGCAGGGCTGCAGGAGTATATCATAACACCGCTGTAGTTATGGAGAAAGATGGCTCTATTGCAGGTAAATACCGCAAAATGCACATTCCCGATGATCCATGCTACTACGAGAAGTTCTACTTTACCCCGGGCGATTTGGGCTTTGAGCCAATCGAGACATCGGTAGGATGTTTGGGAGTATTGGTTTGTTGGGATCAATGGTATCCCGAGGCAGCCAGAATAATGGCAATGCGCGGAGCAGAGTTGCTTATCTACCCAACAGCAATCGGAGGAGTAGGAACCGATCCCGTCAGCGAGCAGGAGCTACAACGTGGGGCATGGCAGACTGTTCAGCGAGGTCACGCTGTTGCAAACGGCCTACACGTAATTACCGCAAACCGCACCGGACACGAGGATGATCCATCGGGCAACACCATTGGATTGGATTTCTGGGGACACAGCTTCATTGCAGGCCCATCGGGAGAGTTCCTTACCGAGTTCGGCAAAGAAGAGGAGGGCGTTAAGGTTCTTGAACTAAACATGGAGAGAACCGAAGTTGTACGTCGCGGATGGCCATTCTTCCGAGATAGAAGAATTGATGCCTACGACCCTATTCTTAAACGATTTTTAAAGTAGAGAAAAAATTGAATAGTTCACGTATTACATACAAGGCTCACTATAAGGCTCTCCTACGCTTGGGAGGGCCTATTATTATTGGGCAATTGGGAGTTATACTGCAAGGAATTGCCGACTCTGTAATGGTTGGACACTACAGTTCAGCATCATTGTCTGCTGCCGGATTTGTAAACCATATCTTCAACCTGGCATTGGTCTTTGGAATGGGATTCAGCTACGGCCTAACCCCTGTCATAAGCCGACTATTCAGCCAAAACAAGATAGATAATGTAGCACAGGGATTAAAAAACAGCATACTTGCAAACTTAGGGATATCGGCAATCATTGTGCTCTGCCTTACTATCCTATACTTGAACATAGACAAAGTGGGACAACCGGAAGAGTTGTTGCCACTAATGCGCCCATACTTTATAACCCTGCTTGTATCAATACCGTTTATGCAACTCTTTTATGGGTATAAGCAGTTCTCCGAGGGCGTAACCGATACCTCAACTCCAATGTGGATAATGCTATCGGGCAATTTGCTTAACTTCGTTGGTAACTATATGCTTATCTTCGGAAAGTGGGGAGCCCCCGAAATGGGACTTACCGGCGCCGGACTGGCAACAATGGGTTCACGAATCTTTATGTGGCTCGCAATGGTTATTCTATTCAACTACAAAAAGAGTTTCGCCCAATTTAAAGAGCAGTACCGAAGGGTTACCTTCACCTTAAAAGGGTTCAAACAACTCAATAAACTTGGTTGGCCGATAGCACTGCAAATGGGTATGGAGACCGCCTCATTCTCACTTAGCGCAGTAATGATGGGATGGATTGGGGCAACAGCGTTAGCATCGCACCAAATCCTATGTACCGTTGGAACATTGTGCTTTATGATATACTATGGAATTGGAGCTGCCGTAACCATTCGCGAGAGCCGCTTCTACGGCCAAAACGAAATGCCCGAAGTTCGCCGCACCTCGTACGCCGGCTTCCACCTGATACTAATATTCGGAACCATTGCCACAACAGCAATATTCCTGCTTCGCCACCAGATTGGATATATGTTTACGGACGAGGCCGCAGTCAATACCATGACTGCTGCACTTGTAATACCATTTATCTTCTATCAGCTGGGCGATGGATTACAATGCTGTTATGCCAATGCACTACGAGGCATTGAGGATGTAAAAATAATGATGCTCTATGCCTTTATAGCTTATATGGTTATTTCGCTTCCTGCAAGCTAAATCTTTGCATTCCCATTGGGATTGGGAGCTGTTGGTATATGGATGGGATTCCCATTTGGCCTAACCAGTGCCGGCCTTATGTTCCTCTTCCGCTTCCTGAAACAGACCAAAACCGCATAGGCAATCTAAGTTTTACTTTGTATAAACAACCTGCAGGATTGGATTGTCGTCCTCGCTCCTTTCAGACAAGAGCTTGCCTAATGCAAAGTTTTTGTCTATACCACCTATGTAGTCACCAAGCAACGGAGTTTCATACGAGGCGACAAACACCATAGCATTACTCATATTTGTCAATACCGGCATTGAATTGGGGATTACTTGAATCTTATTACCGACAGAATTGCTCCAGGAACATGTGAAGCGATTCTGTCGTGTTTCAATATTATAGAGCGTTACAAAGCTATTATCAATCTGATCATCCCAATATGTAAAGATCCACTTACCGCCCACTATTGATTTATGGGCAAGAGGAATATACCAACCCTTTTCAACATCTCCATTATAAAGACGCTCCCCGGCATAACTTTTATACTCAGACTCATTAAAGGTATAACAGAGAAGAGTATCTATCTTACCATTTTGAATTGCATAAATATTACTGAATATTGCGTCTCTGATATAGACTATCTCATTCTCATCGCCCACAGTTGTTATGTAGGGCGATGTGAGGTTCATTAAAACCGGATAGGTTGGATTCTGAACACAATAGCTCCTTATAAAATTTCCATCTGCATCCAGCTCCCAAACACCGGACCCTTCAACTCCTGCCGATTCATCGCTATAATCATAAGTATAGCAGATAAAGTGCCCATCATCAATTAACCCTATATTTCTAATAGGATATTCCGACACTCTATTTAGGGTAACACTCTTTTTAAAATTACCATCATTTGTGTAATAGAGCACCCTGCCGGAAGAATAGACCACAATATCTCCTGTCGTGTTATCCACCATAATATTTGATGCACGAAGATACTCCTCTGCACCTCGCCCTCTATTCCCCACTTTTCTTATAAACGAGCCATCCTGATTAAAAAGATAGATAGCCTGGCTCATATAATCAAATATAACCCATCTTCCTTTGACATAGCACGCTTGTGTTATATCTTCAATCAGACATGAGTCATTTGTTTCCAAAGGGACATATTTGACCGAATCAACCCACTCCTCCAAAAAGATATTCTCCTCAATCTCTATATCACTTATCTTCGAGGGGATATAGAGAGAATCGCGCCTGCCATTACCTGTACAAGCCACAACCGTTACAATCACAACTACAGTAAAAAATAAATTTCTCATAAATAAATCTACATGTTTATACTTGATACAAAGTTAGCATTTTTTACCTTTGTACCATCTAACCATAGTTCATAACGAAAATGCGAATCATATATCTCGTTTTAATTGCTATTATACTCTATTCATGCACAGAGCAGACAAGCGATTCACTCCCAACAGTTCACATAAAAATGGAAAGTAATGCACAACTGGAAGAATTTGTTGCAAACGAGAAGATCATTCCCTTAGAAACTAATGATGAGTGTTTAATTGGAACTATAAGAAAGATAGGTGCTGATTCATCACATATATGCATATCAGACGATAGCTATAAAGAGATTTTCATTTTCAATTCTGAAGGAAAATTTCTCTCTAAAATAAATTCATGCGGGCGAGGCCCCGAAGAGTACCATGCAATAACCGACTTTTGCATTCATAACAACTTGATTTACCTATTAGCAAGAGCAAATAGAGCTATTAAAGTATATAAAATTGATGGATCATACTCACATGAAATAACGCTTAATGATTGGTATGAGCGATTGGCCGTATCAGAAGATTATATCCTATTGTACTCGGGCAAATCTAACGACCAACTTTTTGACATTATAAAAATCGACCATAATGGCAGGGTTATTGATAAATTTATACCATTTAACCAAAACAACTCATATTGTGTCACATTTAACCCATTCAACCACATTGGAAAAAACAAATATCTTATAGCATTCCCATATGACAGAAGGGTTGCAATATTAGATAAAGATAGATGCGGATATAAATATAAGTTTGATTTCCAAACCGCTGTTACATTCAGCGATTATGAAATGGATAATTTGTCACTTGAAGATATTAGTAATCGCTCCCAGTACCAAGAATCTTTAACATACGGAATAGAACAGATCACCCAAACTAACGATGACAGCTTTTATATAGTTGTATCGGCATTTTACAAAGAGAAGGGAATAAGAGATGCCCTATGCAAAGTTAACCTAAAAAACAAAGAGGCCAAATTCTATCTTATTGGCGAAGAGATTAACTCAGCATATCCCTATTTCCACAATCCAATAATGATTGATAATGGAAAGCTATACACTACAATTCACCCATTCTTCATAGACCAGAGTAATACTGATTGCAACCCATATATCGGAATATATGATATTGTAAAATAATTACATACAAAAGGCGGTGCTCTCGTTATGATTGCACCGCCTTGATTTTATGGATTAATTTCGAAGATTACTTTACATCCTTTCCGAAAATCTCCTTATTCCAGTTCTTATACTCGCGCTCCTTCCAAGGTCCGTTGTGGTAAACGTAACTTGCAATTGCAGGAATTACAGTTGTACCCTCGGCATAAACCATCTGCTCGAAAGAGTTATCTACTTTACCCCATGAACCAGCCTCTTTCAATGTTGAAGAAGAACAAGCTCCGTCACGAACATCAGCTACTGTAATCTGAACAGCATACTTGTGCATTGGAACCTCGAATCCAAGAATCTCAGCACAAACAACTGTATCCTGAGCAAAGTTCTTTGGAGAACCTCCACCTACCATAAACAAACCTGTTGTTCCGGCAGCCATCTTGATCTTTGTCAACTCAATGAAGTCGGCAACTGAGTCGATAGACATGTGCTTCTCAGGATTCTCCCACTGGTGCTTACCAATACCGAAACCTGCGCTACAATCAGAAAAAGCAGGAACGAAGATAGGCACACCACACTCATAACATGTCTGAATCAAGCTATCTTTCTTAACAGCATTACCCTCGCTCAACCATTTTCCAATCTCCCAGATAAACTCACGTGATGAGTATGGGCGAGGCTCCAATTGGTTAGCAATCTTATATGTTGTGTGGTCGCAAGCCTGCAACTCCTCCTCATCAATATATGTGTCGTAGATTCGGTCAATATACAAATCTCTCAACTGCATATCAGGAATATCCTGACTTCCCTTATAGTGCTTGAAGCCCAAAGCCTCGAAAAGATCCATATCAATAATTGATGCACCGGTTGCAACAACTACATCAACCATCTTGTTACGTACCATATCAACATATACCTGCATACAACCTGCAGCACTGGTACTTCCAGCAATGGTAAGGATGTTTGTACAGTTCTTGTCACCGCACATCATCATCAAAATGTCAGTAGCACGAGCTGTGTCGCGTGAAGTGAACGACATTTCGCGCATCGCATCGATCAATGTTGTAGAGTCATAACTCTTAATGTCAATGTGTTTAATGACATCTTTCAATAAATCTTTCTTTTCCATTTTCTTCTTTTAATTCAATTATTTATAGATCCAAATATTTTCCCTCATTCGAGAATGCCTCAAGCTGAGCATTTACAGTCGGTGTATCCTCTTTGTATGTTACTCCAAACCAAACTGCATTTGTCTTGATAACCTTAACCTTGGCAACACCAGCCTTGATTGCAGCATCGACAACTTTTGGAATGAAGATTTCAGACTTCAGGTTATCCTTGTTTGCAGGATAGAACTCGGCAAACTGGCGCTCAATTTCATCGAAGATGAATGGAGTAAATCCCCAGAAGTTCATTGATACCAAATCCTCATCGTTCAACAACAATCCCTGCTCCTCATCTTTGATTGTTCCATCAGCCTGACGAGCAATCTTTGTACACTCGTTAACATCGGTCAAATAGCCGTTTGCATCCATCTGGCAAATTCCACGAGAAACAGTACCATTCTCAGAGAGGGTACTTGCCAATCTGTAACCAATTAGAGCAAACTCATTATTGCAATCAAGATTAGCCAAGAAGTCATGCGCCTTAACAAAGGCATCACTTCCGTAAAAATCGTCTGCATTCAACGCAGCAAAAGGCTCATTGATTGCATCCTTTGCACTCCAAATGGCATGAGCAGTTCCCCATGGCTTCTCACGCCCCTCAATAGGAGCTGCACCACCCGGCAAACGGTTCATATCCTGATAGCAATAGACGGTCTCGACCATGCTCTCGGCATATTTACCAACAAACTCCTTAAACTCCTTAGCAAAGCTCTCGCGAATCACGAACACAATCTTATCGAAACCTGCATGCACTGCATCGTAAACTGTGTAGTGCAACAAGGCCTTCTGATGAGGTCCGAGCGGAGTCATCTGCTTCAAACTTCCGAAACGAGAACCCATTCCGGCAGCCATTACCAAAAGTGTTGTTTTATTCATCTCTGAAATTTATATTTAATTTTTGTTTGTACTCTTTCCTGCCAACTGCCCGCATGCTGCATCAATATCCTTACCTTTACTTCTGCGAACATTTACAACCATATTGCACCCCTCTAAATACTTTACGAATTGGTCGCGATTCTTATCAGAAGAGTGTTTGAATTGGCTTCCCTCAACACTATTATACTCAATGATATTTATCTTTATCGGGAAGCGCTTACAATACTTTGCCAACTCCTTGGCATCGTTAAGAGAGTCATTCACTCCTCCGAGTAACAGATACTCAAAGGTTGGGCGGGTGCCGGTCTTATCAACAAAGTAACGAACCGCATCAGCCACCTGCTCCAAAGAGTTCGCTTTGTTTATTGGCATTATCGATGTTCTGATCGAGGGGACAGCCGAGTGGAGCGATACCGCTAAATTAAAGCGAACTCCATCATCAGCCAAACGACGTATTCCTTCAGTGATTCCCGCAGTCGATACGGTAATTCTGTATGGCGACATTGCAAGCGACTCCTCGCCTGTAATCTTATCAATGGCTGCCATTACATTTTCATAATTCAGAAGTGGCTCACCCATTCCCATAAAGACTATATTTGAGAGGGTCTCTCCCTGCTCCTCGGCAGCCCTCTTTGCCAATATCACCTGATCAAAAATCTCTCCTGCAGTCAAATTGCGCTTAAAACCCAAGGTTCCGGTTGCACAAAAGGCACATCCCAAAGCACAACCTACCTGACTTGATACACACACTGTAAACTTCTGCTTTCCAGGGATAAGTACACTCTCGACAATGTTACCGTCATAAAGTTCCCAAGCTGTTTTAACTGTTCCATCGGTTGCTGTTTTCACTACAGCAGGTGTCAATGACCTGAAACAAAACTCCTGACTAAGCTTTTCACGCACAACCTTTGAGATATTCGTCATATCATCAAAACAGATAACACCTCTCTGCCAGATCCATTGATAAATCTGTTTGGCACGAAAAGCCTTCTCACCGATACTCTTCATAAAATCGGCAAGTTGTTCAACGTTCAATTCTCGTATATCTCTTCTCTCATCCATCTCTACTCAGAAACAAACATTCCGTAATTTACCTATGTGGGAGTATGATTCTCATATAGATAGCCCATAAGGACAAAAATCAGAACATCATCTCAGTTTCAAGTGCAAAAATACTTTTTTTATCTCAATAAGTTGTATATTTGCGTGCACAAATATTAAAACTTATTTAGAAATCATTAATTAAAAGTTTCAACGATATGAAAAAACTTGTCAGTTTGCTGCTTATGGCATGTATCTGCTTCAGTGCCAGCGCAGAAGAGGGAATGTGGTTGTTGTCAAGACTTAAAGGGGCAACAATTAAACAGATGAAGAGTCAGGGATGTAAATTGTCAGATAAGGACATTTATGACATTAATAACTCATCAATTAAGGATGCAATTGCCGGATTGGGCAACGCAACAAATCCAGGAAGACACTTCTGTACTTCAGAGATTATATCAGAGCAGGGATTGTTATTAACTAATCACCATTGCGGATATAGCGCTATCCAGGCTCACTCATCTGTAGAGCATAACTACCTGAAAGATGGTTTTTGGGCAAAAGATTTCAGTCAGGAGTTGGCAAATCCGGGAACAACTGCATCTATTCTTGACTATATGACCGACGTTACCGACCGCGTAAACGCTTGTCTGTCCGACGACATGAGCGAGGGTCGCCGCGCAGCCGTTATAGATAGTATCGGAAATATCATCAAGAACGAGGCAAACATCAAAGAGGGACAGTTTGCACAGGTAATAGACATGTACGAGGGTAATCAGTTCTTTCTGTTTGTCTACACAATTTATAAAGATGTACGTTTGGTTGCAGCCCCACCCGAGGGTATGGGTAAGTTTGGTGGAGACACAGACAACTGGATGTGGCCAAGACACACTGCAGATTTCTGTCTGTTGCGTATCTATACAGCTCCCGATGGTTCTCCGGCAGAGTATAGCGCAGAGAATGTTCCATTGAAGCCAAAACACTCATTGCCAATCTCGGCCAAAGGAGTTAAGGATGGTGACTTCGCAATGATTCTTGGTTTCCCGGGAAGCACAGACCGCTTTGCTACAAGCCACTCATTACAGCGCACAATCGAGCATACCAATGCTGCACGCTACGATATCCGTACCGTTAAATTGAATGTACTTTGGGCTGCAATGGAGAACAGCACCGCTACCCGTATCAAATATGCCGCAAAAGCCTCACAAAGCTCTAACTACTGGAAGAATGCACACGAGCAGAACAAGGCTTTGGCCAAATTGAATACAATGGGCAACAAGCAAGCTATCGAGGAGGAGTTCATCAAATGGTACGAGGCCGACAGTGAGAGAGCTAAAAAATATCGTTCAGCACTTTCACAAATCAAGACCGGATATGAGAACATCGATGATGCAAACTATGCATTCAACTACATTCTTGAGTCGCTATACAGCGGAGCTGAAGCTCCTGTATTTGCTTACAAAAACGGAGGCGGATTGCTTCTGCTTTGTAACCCGGATGTTAGCGCAGAGCGTAAGGCTGCAGTCAAAGAACAACTACAGAAAGCTGCAGATGCCTTCTACAAGGATTATGACATGCAGGTTGACAAAGATATGTTCATTGCATTGTATCAGGAGTGCAAGAAGAGAGTTGATGCAGAGTATCTTCCAAATACATACTCATTCATCAACAAAGAGTGCGGAGGAAGCATCAAGACATTTGCAGACGTAGCATACGAGAATTCTATCTTCTCAACCAAGGAGCATTTTGAAGATTTCCTTGCTCATCCATCTGAGGATCAGATTACCGGAGATTGGTTGTTCTATGCAGGAAACGAGATGGGTAAGGCCCTTTTGGCACTAAGCAAAACCACAGCTGAGGGAGATTTGTTGATTCAGGCTGCTAACCGCAAATTTGTTGCCGGTTTGTTGGAGATGAACGAGGGCAAAGCTATCGCTCCAAATGCAAACTCAACTCTACGTTTGACCTATGGTAATGTACTGAGTTATGAGCCAAAAGATGGTGTTACCTATAACTACTACACAACCATTGATGGTATTATGGAGAAAGAGGATCCTACAAGTTACGAGTTCACCATTCCTGAGCGTTTGAGAGAGCTATATAAGGCTAAGGATTTCGGACCATACACCGATGATGAGGGTAATTTGCCAATCAACTTTATCTCAAACAACGATATTACCGGAGGTAACTCAGGTTCACCAGTTATCAATGCCAAGGGAGAGCTTATCGGTGTTGCATTTGACGGAAACTCTGAGGCTATGAGTGGAGATATCGATTTTGAGGAGAATCTGCAGAGATGTATTAATCTTGATATCAGATACTTCTTGTGGATTGTTGACAAATTTGCAGACGCGCAGAATTTGATTGACGAGATGAATATTGTATTCTAACATTGCTTTATAATTTACATAACTACTGACTATGGGAAACGAGATAAAGTGGAACGAACTTCCTTTCGGTTATCACAAAACCGACTATAACGTACGTTGTCACTACAAAGATGGGAAATGGGGAGAGATTGAGGTTAGTAACTCAGAAACTCTCACCATGCACATGGCATCAACCTGTCTGCATTACGGACAGGAGTGCTTTGAGGGGTTAAAGGCATACCGCGGACAAGATGGTAAAATCAGAGTATTCCGTATTGAGGAGAACGCCAAAAGATTACAAAGTTCTGCCGACTACGTTATGATGCAGGCTCCTCCTGTAGAGTTATTTATTGAGGCTGTTAAAAAAGTAATCAAATTAAACGAGAAGTTCGTTCCTCCATACGAGTCCGGAGCGACACTATACATAAGACCTGTACTTTTGGGAGTAGGACCAATTCTTGGAGTACACCCTGCTCCCGAGTACATCTTCTGCGTATTCTGCAGTCCTGTTGGCGCATACTTCAAAACCGGATTCAAACCAACAAAGGTTATGATTGAGCGACACTACGACAGAGCTGCGCCTCTTGGCACAGGACATATCAAAGTAGGTGGAAACTATGCAGCCGGAATGCGCTCAGGTATAGAGGCAGCTCAGAAGGGCTACTCTACAGCTATCTTCCTTGATTCAAAAGAGAAGAAATATATTGATGAGTGTGGTCCGGCAAACTTCTTTGGAATTAAGAACGACACCTATATCACTCCTCAATCAAACTCTATCCTTCCATCAATTACCAACAAGAGTGTAACAGCTTTGGCCGAGGATATGGGATTGAAGGTTGAGCGTCGCCATATTCCTGTAGAGGAGTTGGCAACATTTGAGGAGGTTGGTGAGTGCGGAACAGCTGCAGTTATCTCTCCGGTTGGACAGATTGATGATCCGGATAACGGAGTATCATACACTTATGGCGATCCAAACGTCGCAGGACCATGGTCAACCAAACTATACAACCGCCTTCGCGCTATTCAATATGGCGACTACGAAGATAAATTCGGTTGGGTAACTATTGTTGATTAATAATTGTTATTTAGAAGATATAAGATAGAATGAAGAGATGGAGCGTTGAGGACTCGGCTGCCCTATATAATATTAAGGGCTGGGGTCTGAATTATTTCTCTGTTAATGACAAGGGTAATGTTACTGTTACCCCTTGCACTAACGGCACTCCTATTGATTTGATGGATTTGATGGAGGACTTACAGGCAAGGGAGGTTGAGACTCCTGTATTGCTGCGTTTTCCAGATATTCTTGACAACCGTATAGACAAAATTACCGGTTGCTTTAAGGTTGCAGCAACTGAGTATGGTTTTCAGGGCAAAAATACTGTGGTTTACCCTATTAAAGTAAACCAGATGGAGCCCGTTGTGAATGAGCTTATTCGTCACGGCAACAAACATCATGTAGGTCTTGAGGCCGGCTCAAAACCGGAACTTCATGCAGTATTGTCTATTGTTGTATCCAATGAAGACGACACCTTGATTGTCTGTAATGGCTACAAAGATGAGAGTTATATTGAGTTGGCCATGCTTGCACAAAAGATGGGACGTTCAATATACATTGTAGTTGAGAAGTTGCATGAGCTTGAGATTATCGCAAACTTCGCCAAGAAGATGAAAATTCGCCCAAACATCGGAATGCGAATCAAATTGGCAAGTAGTGGCAGTGGAAAATGGGAAGAGAGCGGTGGTGACATCAGTAAATTTGGTCTGAATTCAAGTGAGCTGCTTGAAGCTCTTGATTTTCTCTCAGCCCACGACATGCAGGATTGTCTGAAACTCATCCATTTCCACATTGGAAGTCAGGTAACCAATATTCAACGCATTAAAGTTGCCTTGCGCGAGGCATCGCAATTCTATGTACAGCTCTCAAAAATGGGCTACAATATTGACTATATTGATACCGGAGGAGGCTTAGGAGTTGATTATGATGGCTCGCGGTCATCAACAAGCGCCAGCAGCATGAACTACTCTATTCAGGAGTATGTGAATGATGCTGTTTACTCGGTAGTAGAGGCATGCGAAAAGAATGGACTGAAGCATCCAAATATCATTACCGAGTGTGGACGTTCGCTTACTGCACACCACTCTATTCTTATCTTTGAAGCACTTGCAAGTGCTGGACTTCCTAAGTTTGACGAAAACGAAGAAGTTGCTCCGGATGCCCATAACTTAGTGAAAGATCTTTATGAGATGTGGGACAAAGTAACTCCTACAAATGCACTGGAGACATGGCACGATGCCGTTCAGATTCGCGAAGAGGCCCTTAACCTGTTCAACTTAGGCTTGATTGACCTAAGAACTCGTGCACAAGTTGAGCGTCTCTATTGGTCTATTGCCCGAGATGTACACAAAGAGGCTGAAAAGATGGAACACGCTCCCGACGAGTTGAAGAAAATTGCAAAACTGCTTCCTAAAAAGTACTATTGCAACTTCTCATTATTCCAGTCTCTACCGGACTCATGGGCTATCGACCAGGTCTTCCCTGTTATGCCAATATCACGTCTGAACGAGAAACCTACAGTCAGAGCAACCATACAGGATATCACGTGCGACTCTGATGGCAAGATTGCCCATTTTGTAGGTTCACACTGCATATCTGATTACCTGTTAGTTCATCCATTGAAGAAGAATGAAAGCTACTTCTTCGGAGCATTCCTTGTTGGCGCATATCAGGAGATTCTTGGAGATATGCACAACCTTTTCGGCGATACCAACGTAGTTCATATCAGACAAAGCAAAGATGGTTACGAGATTGAGAACATTATTGAGGGCGAGACTGTTGCCGATGTTCTTGACTATGTAGAGTTTAATCCCAAAAAGATGGCCCGTTCTGTTGAGGTATGGGTTAAAAACTCTGTTAAGCGAGGAGCCATTTCACAAGAGGAGGGACAAGAGTTCTTGTCAAACTACCGCTCTGGTCTGTATGGTTACACCTACTTGGAATAGCAGATTATGAGAATCGCATATGCCACTATTGGCACTATATCTCTTATACTTGGAGTGATGGGCATATTTTTACCGGTATTGCCCACCACTCCATTTCTATTGCTAACAGCAGCTCTCTACTTTAAGGCCTCGCCCAAACTATATGAATGGTTACTGAATCAAAAACATTTAGGCCCATATATCCGCAATTTCCGGGAACACAAAGCCATTCCCCTCAGAGCAAAGGTCCTATCAATAACAATGCTATGGGGAACCTTGCTTTATTGTGCAATCTTTGTTGCACCATACCTCTGGCTTAGCATCTTATTTATCACTATAGCTATTGCCGTCACCATCCACATCCTCTCATACAAAACATTAAAAAAGGGGAGTATTAACGAAAAAAAATAGTCTTCGTTTCCGAAGACTATCCCAAAGTCGAGATGACTGGACCAAAATTGTTTCCTTGGTTCTCACTCCGTTCTATCGGTATCAAATTGGTATCAGTTCTCCTTTCGGCTCATTAATTCGGCTCTCAGAGCTTCATTAATTCTTATCTGATCCTCCAACATTCTAATTACACTCTCAAGTTGTTTCTCCTTCTTCTGGTATGCACTCCAAAGCTCTTCAACCGGAATAAGCAAATTATTCTCAGTCTGTCCTGCTGCAGCTGCGCTATCATCAAATGCTCCCACTCCTAAGCGTAGCCATTTTTCAGATATTCTCAAGTAATTCGCAATATTTACGGCCGTCTTTTTATGGATTTTTTCCTGCTCACCGTTCATGATTCTGCATAAAGTTGACTCGCAAACACCAGCCTCATTGGCCAATTCATAGCGAGTTACACCCCTCCTCTCTAAAATAAAACTCAGCCTCTCCGATAATTTTTTCATAATTTTACTTGCTTTTTACTTGTTTTTAGAAACAAAGCTTTTACCTTTGCTTCAAATTCATTTAAAAACATTCAAAAGTAATGAAAAACAAGTTACAAAACAACACCAAATTTGGTGAAATCATGAATGAGGCAAAGCGGTACTTTGTTCAGGGGGACAGGCTTTTACTTGCACAAAGAGCTGGAGTTTCAAGAGCAACTATCAGCAATTATCTACATGGAAGAATATCTCTGCCTCGTCAAGAAGTAATAGATGTTATCGTCGCTTTAGCCAACGAAAGGCGCAATTCCTTTAGTTCTGCGAAAGCAAAATTGTTTAACCAATAAAAAAGAGCCGGCTGGACTACCCAATACCGACTCGCACATTACCTATGACAAAATTAACTAAAAATCAGACATCTTCAAACATTCCCGCAGGAATATTTGATGGAATCGAACTTTTCGCCCAAAACGGAAAAATGTTCGCTATTGACAATGGAACCGTCATGCCATTCGACGATTTGCCGGAATCAATCAAGAAAGAATTTTGGTGGATCTTCTCGTTAGATACTACCGCCCGGTCATTCTTAAAAAAAGAACTATTTATAACTGACGAGGATGCACAATTTACCCAATGGCTGTTCTGCAAATTCGGCTCATGCGATGGAACACCTGATTTTATTGACGGAGCAATAAACACAGATGCATTCAACTCGGCATGTAAACGGAGAAAATGCCCAGGTCGAGGCAAAATATGTGGCTGCATATCTTCTCTAAAGGATTATGAAGTCGAAACATTGGCTCTATTGATAAGCGGACACACTCTATCAACCATGAGTAGCGAATTATTACGTTCCGTTGATGCAATCAAAAGCAGAATCGAAAAACTTAAATCTAAGCTAAAGTGCAGAAATGTTGCTCAACTTGCCAGCATTATCACCAGCTTAGGAATTGACATAGATTTTTTCAACCGATAGGATACAGTTTCACCACCCGGGGCGCACAGGCCATAGCATAAACTCCTCGGGACATTTTTCAAACTATGAACAGAACAATAAAAATAGAACACCGGGTTCCTGAATGGAAGGAGTATTTCATTATCATCTATCCTGCCCAACAAGGCCACTATTCTGACCGCATCAGGCTACATGGAGACCCTGATAAATTCGACATCTACGAATTACAGGACTCTATTAGCGGTGACCCTATACAATGTGAACTTTTAGACTACTACAGCTGTCCTTACACCGCAATATCGAATATGGTTACCTTTGCCGTGTATGGATATGAATCGAAAAGATTTGCTCGAGTACTGCTAAAAAGATATGGAAGCATTCTTATCAACAATCCTGAGGTCGACGTACTACTGTTACACAAAATAAAAGGGGAATAATATGGATGTAAAGGAATTGATTCAACGCGCCAACGAAGAGATCGTTGAACTTATATCTCACTATATAGATATAAAACGTAAGGGTAGAAGTTATGAGGCTTGCTGTCCATTCCATCAAGAGAAAACACCGAGTTTTATTGTTACTCCAGGATTAGGAATATACAAGTGTTTCGGCTGTGGAAAAAGTGGCGATGCCATTGATTTCGTCCAAAACTTCGAAGGAGTTGATTTCAAAGAAGCATGCAAAATTGCTGCTGACAAATTAAATATAGACTTCTCCTTTAAGGAAGACAACCAATTCGACGAAGCCAAATACAAACATCAGGAATCACTGCGGTACGTGTGTGAGATTGCTCGAGACTTCTACATGAAAGAGTTCCAGAAGTCAGCAACAGCTCAAAATTTCATAAAGAAGAGGAACTTTTATAACGAAGAAACATGCTCCATCCCTAATGAGTTCTGTATAGGCTACGCCCCAAAAAACAACGCATTCCTTAAATATGCAAAAGACAAAGGAATTAAAAACGAAATTCTGCTTGAAGCAGGATTAATTGTCGAAAATGAGAACAAAGAGCTCTACGATTACTTCAGGGAGCGAATAATGTTCCCTATATCCGACAGTTCCGGACGCTGTATAGGCTTCACCGGTCGATACTTCGGCAAAGAGAACAAGCCCAAATACTTCAACACAAAAGACACATCTATCTTCACCAAAGGCAACAACCTGTATGGACTATCGATCGCGCGTGAAACCATCAAAAAAGAGAGCTGTGCCTACATAGTTGAGGGAAATTTCGACACTATCCGACTACACACCATCGGAATCACGAATGCCATAGCCCCATGTGGAACTGCACTCACAGACTCACAAATCGAACTACTAAGCAAATACACCAAAAATGTCACTCTGATATACGATGGAGACAATGCCGGACTCAATGCAACGGAAAAGAATGCCAGGCTGTTCATCAAACATAAAATGAATGTCAATGTTGTTATTCTTCCGGAGAAGGAAGATCCCGACACATTTTTTGACAGCAAAGAGACATTCGATACATACATCACCGAGAACCAATCAGACTTCATCTATTGGCTTGTAAACAAAAATGTTACCACTTGTAGTAAAAACCCAGCTTTCAAATCTCGTTTTATCCGTGACATAGCATCGCTTATTTGTTCTTACGATGACGACATCTTACATGGAGTATATGTCGAGGGCTGTGGAAACATATTGGGACCTGTTAAAAGCTGGAAAGATGCCGTAACAGCCACCAAAAAAGCACCGAACACAGACAAACACTACATTAACAAAGATATTACTCTTGCAGACTTAGAAAAACATGGGTTCTTCGAAAGCAATAACTGCTACTACTTTCCCGGCAATAAACACTCCCCGGAACGTAGATGTGTAAGCAATTTCGTACTAATCCCCATATTTCATATCGAAAGTTCTATTAATGCTAAACGCATCTATGAACTTAGAAATGACTGCAATCAAACCAGGATCCTCGAAATATCTCAAAAGGAGTTCAACATGTCTTCAACTTTCCGAATGAAGGTAGAATCATTCGGAAACTTCTGGTGGAACGGCACCGATGGAGACCTGGCCACAATCAAACGCTTCCTTTATGCCAATGTTGAAAGCTGCACTGAAATCACCCAGTTAGGATGGCAGAAAGATGCAGGAATATGGGCATGGGGAAACGGACTTTCGGTCAATGGAGAGTTTCTCCCTATCGATGACACCGGCATTGTCCGTCACAGCGACAGGAACTATTATCTTCCTGCACGTTCCAAGCTATATGCCAACGAACCCAACCTGTTCACCTTTGAACGTAATTTTTCGCACATAGAGAGCCATGTATCGCTCCGCGACTACGTGCGACACTTTATTCAAGTGCACGGAGAAAACGGCAGAATAGCCTTCTGTTACTATCTGTCGTGTCTTTTTAGAGATGTTATCGTGAATAGATGGGGAGTATTCCCGCTCCTCAATCTGTTCGGTCCGAAAGGCTCAGGAAAATCCGCCTGTGCCGAAAGCCTGGTACAACTCTTTGGCCGAGCGGCTGAAGCTCCCAACCTATTCTCCATAACAAAGGCAGCCATGGGAGAACACATTGCTGCAGCATGCAATGCCCTATGCGTCTTGGATGAGTATCGCAATGATCTTGATGTAGAGAAACGTGAAATTCTTAAATCGATATGGGGAGGAACCGGACGCTCCAAAATGAACATGGAGAAAGACAAAAAACGTGAAACCACCTCTGTCGAGCAGGGAGTTGTTGTCTGCGGCCAACAGATGGCCGATGCAGATCCTGCGCTTCCATCACGCTTCCTCTTCTTGTCATTCAACAACGACACTCACACCTACGAGGAGAGAAAAAACTTCATCAAACTCAAAGATATTGAACGGCGAGGAATCACTCACATAACCAATAGACTTCTGCGTCTCCGCACCAAATTCATTGAGCGTTATGACAGTGCTGTCGAGGAGACAAAAAATGCCATGATGAAGATTCCCGGTACAACCGACGTTATGGATCGAATCCTGAACAACTGGCTTATGATCATCAGCACCTACACCGCCCTCGAGGAGTATCTGGAGCTACCATGGGACAGAACAGAACTCATTAACCTGGCCACCGAAAAGATGATTACACAAAGTTCTGAAGGGCAAAAGAACGACGACCTTGGCCAGTTCTGGAATGCCATTCAAACCCTTGCATACTCATCCTACCTATATGAAGATGGCGATTACAAAATCGACACCGGCTCATCCTTTGTACGTTTCTATACTAAAGATGGAGCCATGCAACGAGAAACCATCCCCTTTGCCGGACAAAAGCAGCTATTCATCCTGCGTCCTGACCGTGCACTGAGCCTCTACAAATCGCAAATGCTTAAGGAGGGCAACCGCCCACTGCCAAGTTCAACCCTACTCAGCTACTTGGTACACTCAAAAGCATTCATCTGCAACACAACACGCTGCACCTTCAAACAGATAGATCCTAAAACAGGCATTCAAGTATGTAAAGAAGGGAAAAAGATGAGAACCACCGGAGCCGCATTAGTCTTCGACTACGAACAATTGCCACTCCACTTAACAACACTGAGCGAGGATGACGCACTTGCTCAAGAGCGTGAAGATAAACGCCAGGCAGAAGAAGCAGCTACACCCACCGTCAAGGAACAGCAGCTGCCATTCACCCCTCAGGAACCTGACGAAAGTAATTTACCATTCTAAATCAATGCCCGGCCAATCACGGTCGGGCATCTTTGTAAGTTTTCAACACATTTTAAATACCCGTATGTAATAAACATTTTTACCATTTTAAATGTTTTTATCAGTCGAATGAGAAAAAATACTTAACTTAGCCAAAAATATTTTATAAATGGCATTACCTATCAACATCGAAGATCTACTTAACAAACGTAAGGTAGAATCAAACAGAATCGAATTCAAGAAAGGCTGGAATCCTGACAAAATTTATCACTCAATATGCGCATTCGCAAATGATATTGACAATATTGGAGGTGGCTACATCATTGTAGGTGTAGAAGAAAAGAATGGAATTGCGAAACGGCCGGTACTTGGCATACCTGAAGAAGATATCGACGATATAATGAAAGCTATGGTGGGATATGATGCAAAAATATCACCACACTATATGTCTAAAGTTTCTCATGAAATAGTCGACGGACAATCCATATTGGTAATATGGGTGCCTGCTGGTATTTATCGCCCATATTCAGTGATGGAAAGCGTTGTTGTCAAAAAATCAACACCTAAATTTTATATCAGAAGTAAATCATCAAGTATTGAAGCAAAAGGAGAAATACTAGATGAGTTAAGAGAACTTGCAAATAGAGTTCCCTTTGATGAAAGAGGCAATCCTGCAATAACTACTAACGACATTTCTTCCATCAGGTTATACGAGCATCTAAAAAAAGTAAATAGTAAACTTGCTGATGACTTCTCTGAAAGAAAAATAATAGATATTCTTGATGAGATGGATTTACTTACCGGCCCAACTGAAAATAGACTGATAAAAAATTGCGCTGCTATGATGTTCTGTGAGAATCCAGAACGATTTTTCCCAGTAACGCAAGTTGACATTGTTCTATTTCCTGAAGGATGTATAAACAATCCAGACACAATCATTGAAATCCCTAAGATTACCGGGCCTGTCCCAACTATGATTAAAGAAACATTGTCGTACATACGTACCAATATCATAAAGAAAAAAATAACCAAACCGACAGATTCAGAGGAGTCTAACAAAGCTTATAATTACCCATATCAAGCTATAGAAGAGGCCGTAGTTAACGCTTTATATCATCGGGACTATCAAGAAAGAGAACCCGTCGAAATAACTATAGAACCCACCCACATCGACATATTAAGTTATGCCGGTCCTGACCGTTCAATCAGCGCCAAAGCGATCCAAGATGCCCAAAAACTAAAAGCTAGAAGATATAGAAATCGTCGACTAGGTGACTTTCTGAAAGAGCTTGACCTTACCGAAGGACGAGCTACAGGAATCCCCACAATACAGAAAGCTTTAAAAGAGAATGGATCGGCCCCAGCTACAATAGAAACTGACGACAATAGGACATACTTCTTAATGACTATTCCGTGCAGAGAAGATATGATTGAACATATAACAACAGAAACTTCTACTGAGTCATCTGGGACTGAAAAAGTTCTTTTACAAGTCATTTTACAAGTCTTAAGACTTAATTACCAAGATATTAGCGCACAACTTGAAAATACAGCAACAAAAATTTTACAAGTTGTTTTACAAGTCTTTTTACAAGTATGGGGAAAGAATAGCACCTTAAATATGGAAGAAATGGTAAGAAATCTTACTATAACCCTATTAAGCATTAAAAAATCTACACAATCATCAGGCGCGCTTATTAAAGCAACAGGTATGAATACTCGATATATGTACAAACAGTATATACTGAATGTACTTATTAACGAGGGATATATCGAAATGACTCTGCCTAATAAACCCCAGAGTTCAAATCAATCATACCGACTGACTTCAAAAGGAGAAGAATTATTTAAGTAATCAATGCCCGGCCAATCACGGTCGGGCATCTTTGTAAGTTTTCAACACATTTCTCTTGTACGTCTTTTACACATTTCCCTTGTACGTTTTTACAACATTTCTAATGAAGCAATGTAGTAAACCCCACTATAATAAACATTTGTTTCTTAAATATTGAGAGTAAAGCAAAGTTCCTCCCCCGCACCCCCAGATAAGGAATTACCTTTGGCCCTGGAAATAGTGCCGCGCCGAGGTGCGAAGAGTAAATTTACGCGCGTGCGATATATAGTTTTCGCTTACTCTCTTTACTCACTTTACTACATTTTACCTATATTATTAATTATTAATACTTTAGAAGAATGAAAAGAGAGTAAATCGTGTAGTAAAGTGTAGTAAAGTGTAGTAAAGATTTTTGCCTTTACTCACTTTACCACACACATATTCACCTATTACACCCCAAAATGCAATTATATGTATTTGATTTACTGATAGTTAATAAAATTTGTAGTAAAGAGAGTAAAGTGAGTAAAGATTTTTCACACATATATCATATTAAATCAATAAATTTTTCTCCCCATTATTACTTGCGTTATCCTTGTTATTTTGTACATTTGCTTAATATTCTGTAAATTACACAACAAATGCAAGACATTACCATTTACCTCGACTTAGAACCACACCTTGAAGACTTCCTGATTCATGAATTCGGAGTTGACAACCAAGGCAGGATAAAACTCTCACGTCGCACCGACTTCGGCAGAATGATCTATGCCAACATAGAGAGCTGCGACTATCGTCCAACCAGGATTGGCATGAACAATCCTGTAAGATTGACTATCCCTAACACCGAGGACAACCACTACATCCTTGAGTATCGATACCTCCACTTCACTAATTTTGCCACCCGAAAAATCAATGACTACCTGGTGGCGGAATTTCGCCAAAGAATGCGTTTGATTTTTGAGCGAGGCTACCGGCTTAAATTCTCACAGAAGGAGATAATAGAAGCAATTCTGCAAGACTACAACATCCGCAAATGTGCAATTACATACGAGGCCATCAAGAAATCAGACTACAGATTTCAGAAAAAACTACGCAAAAACATAGCGAACACACTCCATAATGTTAATAATTAAAAGGTTACAAGATTTTTAACCTTATTGTCCCACTTACATAGATATTTAACTTAAATGGTAAAACAGATTCTAAACATAGAGGTTTACCCTCTAAAAAACAGCGATTACGTGGCCTACGCCGGTTCCATGGTTCACTGGAGCCCTACCCCGATATTCTCGGCCGTTCCGTTTACCGCCGGAACAGCAAGCTACGAAAATCAAACACAGATCAACAGCGGAATAAGTACATACAACATAACGGTAAGTGCCAACATCCTCGCAACCGATAAAAACAGAGCTTCATTGGAGAAGCTTACACACAGAGCTCTTATCGCTAAGGTCACATTTAACGACAAGAGCATTGCAATCTTTGGCTCAAAGCATATTCCTGCTCGATTGACATTCACCGAAAAGGTGGATAAAAGCGGATATTATCAGGTGAAAATAAACTGTAAAACTCCCATTGTTCCGGCAGGAATAATTGGTTAACGTCCTTGAGTTTAAAGGAGATTCGGAATAATTTGGAGGTAAAAATATACCTCATGTTCCCACATACACTATCACAAATCATGCGAGGCGTCTGGGCCATTCGACCTGAAGACGCCTTGGCTCAAAAAGGGATAATTCTTAATATCCTGACAAGTAAAGTAAAAAACGATTACACAACACCCTCTAAGCTCTCGGATGATTGCCCTATCATTCGTTGTTCCGACAATGGAGAGTGTGAAGAGAATCGTTTTGACTCTGCTCCAAAAAACTCTGTTGCCGTAATCAGTTTTTACGGTACCATGGTAAAATATGGAGATCTATGTACTTACGGAACGGCCGAGATTGCCGATGTAATTAATGAAGCTTCCGACTGTGATCAAATATGTGCCATTGTTTTGAGAATTGATTCCGGAGGAGGGGCAGTCAACTCAATTGCCCCTCTCACCTGTGCAATCAACTATGCACAGTCTAAAAACAAACCTGTAATTGCACTATGCGATGTGGCAGCATCGGCAGCATACTGGGTTGCGGCAGCTTGTGATCACATCATGGCCGAAAATAATATCTCCTCCGAATTCGGCTCCATCGGAGTCATGTGTTCATTTGTCGATGTTCGCCCGGTTCTTGAGAAGCAGGGGTACAAATTCCACGAAATTTATTCCGACATGTCTCAAGACAAAAATGCCGCATTCCATGCAGCATTAAGAGGAGAGTATGATAAAATCAAAGAGGAGGATCTAAATCCATTGGCTCTATCATTTAGAGACCATGTCATTAAGCATCGTCCTAATCTTATCGAATCCACTCCAGGAATTCTCAGCGGTAAGATGTTCTGGTGCAATGATGCCCTATCAAACGGACTCATCGACTCTATCGGCAATATCGACGATGCCTGTGCCCTGGCCAAAAAAAGAGCCGGAATAATGGCCGTAAACAATTTACTTAATCAATAATTTCTATGGACAAAAAGAAGTTTACCCAGCTAATGGCAAGTGTTGCTCTCACATTGGGAGTTGCCACATTCAAGAAGGAGGATGGAACATTCTCGCTTAGTGATGCTCAGCACGAGCAGATTGTAACTATGTTCGGACAAAGCTTTGCCGACGTGTTTAGAAAAAATCTCAGCAACTACCGTGAAGACAATTCAACAGTTGCCGAGGAGAAGAAGTTCCTAACTCTTCAGAAGGAGTTCGATGATTACAAGAAAAAGACTGCTGAGCAGATTTCAGCAGCTGCCGAGCGCGAAAAGAACCTTCAGAACCTTGTTAAACGTCTTTCTGACGAGCCTGAGCGCGATTTCGAGGCCGCAAAACAGAGCGCAGTTCCTACTCGTAAAACATTTAAAGCAGATATGACCCTGCTCCACAACAGAGTTATCGAAAACGCTTTGAATGGCGATGGCCTTATGCAACTTGCCGGAGAGACAATCAACGCTTCTGAGTTGCAGACAGAGTTTGGCAAGTACATTTCAGATCAAAAGTATGAGATTATCTCTACACTGTTTGGAAAGGTACAGGCTACCCAGTATATGACTACCAAAATGACCGAGAAGAGTGAGTGGAGAGCCGTTCAGAGCATCATTACCGACCTGATGCAGAAGTTCACTCCTTACTGGACACCTTCAGGTAAGGTAGAGTTCCGCCCATTGACCATCGTCAACCGCAAGCACAAAATCAACCTTGCCATCAAACCTGCCGAGATTATGGAGGATGTGATTGCCTACTTGTATGACGAGGGTCTTCAGCCAAAGGATATGCCTATCGTAAAGTATATCATTGAGCACTTGGTTAAGCCTAAGTTGGACGAGGAGCGCGACATCATGCTTGCCACCGATGTTTACGACGAGGAGAAGAACTCGGAGAAGAAAGACGGTGATTCAGGCGATATTGGAGGCTCAATGGATGGTTATGTAACTATCTTACGCAAGCTCTACGCAGAGGCTGATAGTGGAATGGTTAAGTTGATGGAGGGCGTAACCCTTACTCGCGAAAACATCTACAACGAGTTCGATAAGATATACTCATCTATCCCGGTGAAGTATAGAACCAAAAATTTCAACATCCATATCGATCCGGATTTGTTCCGTTTGTACGAGCTTGCACGCGAGGATAAGTTCCCTAACTCTAAAAACGAGGACGAGAACAAAAAACGCCTTCAGCATACCAATTTCGTATTCGTTCCTATGGACGGCATGACCGGCACAGGTGCCTTCTTCATCACTCCTAAGGAGAACTTCATACACTTGTTGAGCAAGAACCGCGGATCCTCTAAGATCTGGATGCAGGGCGAGAACTACGATGTCAAGCTCTTCGGAGAGTGGTGGGAGAGTACCGGATTCGCCATTGCAGAGTTGATTTTCGGATATGCCCCTGCAGCCAATATTGAGGACGAGGAGAACCAGGAGGAAACTGTATAACCTTAAAAATTTGAGTATATGACTTACACACCAGTATCTATCCCGAAAACCAACAACGGAGGTAGAACCAAACCAAAAGATGCCGAGATCATCATCGGCCGTTTCAAAGATGTAAAATCTTGGCCGGAGCCTGATGCAAAGGGCGTTGTTATTACCGAGGATATTGAGCTCAACACCGGAGCCAATGTAATTACCATCGAGTGCACGGCATCGACCATTGCCGTATCGCAGACCACCGAGGGTGATCCAGACAACAAAGGTGTCAAGCAGAAACTTGAGTTCGAGCGTCCGGGTACCGGAGACGTTGACTTCGAGGAGTTCTGTGAGAACAACGTAAACGAGGATCTGTTTGCGATTGTTCGCTACATCTCCGGCAATGTCAATAAACTCTTTGGTTACAAGGGTAACCCATTGCAGATGGTCTCTGAGACTACCGACAATAACGAGGGAGACAAAACCAAAATCACTCTTGAGTCTGTGTTGAGAGGTCGACGAATTGCTATCTATCAGGGCCAGCTTCCTGCCATCCAGGGTGCTGATGACGACGGAACAGTCTAAACCGTTCCCATGGATAATTAAGAAGGGTGTGCCGAAAGCACACCCTTTACTTTAAATCCATAATTATTGTCAAATCAACTATAGAGATAAAGTTATCAATTCTTCACCTAAGCCCTGCAGAGCTTTTGTAATTTTATCTGATGCTGCCTGTCTTGGTTTACTGAAACCATTCGCATAGTTCCATAATTGACGCTGATTAATACCTGTCAATCTTTGTAACCCTGCTAAAGAAAAATATTGAGTATAGTGCATTAATATTGTTTGAATATCATACTTCCACTCAATTTCAAACTCTCCCTTTAATATTGCAGGTATATCCTCCTCCTTCCATGAAGCTTTCAATGCTTCAATAGCATTAAACACATCCTTCTTGCAGGCATCGAGCGAATCTCCTGCAGCAAAAATCACATCGCAATTCTCTGAATATGCTCCAAAGCTATCTTTGCTAGCACAAACTTTAATAATCAACTTCTCCATATCTGTATTTTTTTATGTGATGGGTAATTAAATACCCATCACTTTTGCTAACTTCTTTCTTAACGGTTCTGCCATCTCTTTAGAACCATGGTACGGAACCGGCGGTGATACCACTCCCTCTTTTACGTAAAAGTAGTGGCTACCTGTTGCATGACTAAACAGCCACCCTGCCTTCTTAATCTTGTTGTGAAACTCTTTATACTTCATACTCTTTGTTGATTTGACACCACAAAGATAGGTAAAATTACCACTCTTTCCAAATTATAATGGTAAAAATCACACTATTTTCTCTTATATCTTTTCTTGTATGCGTTATGTCCTTTAAGGTTGCAAGGCACTTCCATACTTTTAAGTATTAAATCATTAAACCTTATCAGTATGGCAAAACAAAAGACAAAACGCACGGCTCCGACCACCGAGGAGGCTCCACAGGAGCAAACCGCAAACTTCACTAACATAGAAGAGCGTCCACTTGAAGAATCATCGGAAAATGGTGAAGATTCAACACAGCATGATGAACAACCACCAATTTCCGGATTTCCTGTAATAATACCTTATCTACCCGGCACTCCTCTTGAAGCATTGCAAATGGCTGTGCTTGCATGGCACAAATTTTTCCTTGAGCCCCATGACATAATTGTTATCGGTGATATTCCCGAGGGCACCGAACTCGAAGCAAGGGTTATTCCTTTCTCTGATTATGCAGAGAGCTCACGTCTCTCTACATTGAAGATGATTCTTACATTCGTCTCGGAGTTCCCGGAACTTTCACACTTCATCCTCTCACCCGCAACAACCTTCTGCTTGCATCCATCGGGAATTGAAGATATTCAACTTCCTAAATGTGCTCTGCAAGACAAAAAGAACATTGTCTTCGAGACCGGACTGCCCATCTATTTCAGAACGGAGGCTCTTTTGTCATTATTCCACGACCTTTCACAGTCAGAGGATCCTGACTTTATTGGAGGTTACTATATGCATTTCTACGCCGGTAGAAAACTATACTTGCTTAACATTGATGGCGATGACTTCCGTGTTCCGATTGGACGCCCAAACCCTAACATTGAGCGCCTACGTGAACTCGCAGAAAGAAAACTTTGGGCAACTGTCGCACCCGGAGTATGGTCTGTCACCATTCAACAAGAACTCAAGAGTCTTATTGAGAAATGAGAGAGGCTATCGAAGATTGGATAAACACTCAGTGCCCTTTAGACAAGGGCATTGAGTTGTATTCTCGCTATGGGAACTCACCTCTCTTCCTTGCTCAAGTTAAAACAAATCCGGAAAGATTCAAACATCGCCTCTGGGCATCGCTCTACAATATCTATTTGAAATTATCTGCCGACACTCCAAGTCTGCATCGCGATAAATTCAGAGCCATATATCCATTCCTAAGCAGGACAAATTGCCCTCACGAACTTAAGATTCTGGCCAACGAGAAGATCTCTACCTACTGGAGAGTATATGATCTTCACAAGGAACTCTTCTCATGTAATAAGAATAGCGACTGTCTGCGAGTTGCCAAGGAACTTGTGGAGACATGGCTTGAAGATCGACAAATCAAAGAGGAGCTGGACTATTATAAAGAGCACAATTCTCCCCTTGAGAAACACAGAATTTGGAATGACTATAAGAAGCTCAAAGGACTAAAGACATTATCCATCCGACAATTATGCTCTATGGAAAAGTGCCTTCAAAATGCCATTTGGAGGCTGAAGAAACAACTTACAGAAAACAAACAACCACATCTATACCACTCTCGCAAACAGAACCTCTATGCCAAAGAAAAAGAACTCGCGCAAATCAGACGAATCCTTGACAGCTAAGACTATCGAACTGTCCGAGGAGCAGCTTGCCGCCATTGAGAACCTATCGGCCTTAGGTAAAAGCAATGAAGAGATTGCCATGTATCTGAATGTCGATGCAGCTCTATTCAATGGTTATGCCCTCGATGAGAATAGCGACATTCACTACCATTTGAAACGAGGCATCTTAGTTACCGCTCTGAATGAAGAGATGGCATTTCTTAAGGCTGCACAAGATGGTGACGACAAGGCCGAGAAAACATTATCCGAAATTCGTTATCGACGCGATTTCAGGGCTGCCAGCCGACAATTCCTTTACACCGCCGAGTTTGGAGATTATAATATTAATCTGCTTCAGGATTACATTGAAACCGGTAACGATGCCATGCTTAAGCCGGGGGAGCGCCTATATTTGGAGATGATGGTAATAATGATGTCCATGCAACGAAAGTACGGTCGTCAGAAAACAATGGCAGTTTTTCAGAAACCACCTTTCAATATGCCTTATGCCAAAGTGAGAGATATGTATGAACAGGCAATAAACCTATTCTATATCGATTCTAAGGTGGAAAAGAAGGCTATGCGCAACCTTAAAGCACAACAGTTAGAGGATGCCGCCGAGATGGTTCGCAGAACCGCCACAACTCCCAAGGATTTCGAGACCTATGCAAAACTGATAAAGCTATCTGCCGAGATCCGCCAACTCAATCAACCCGAAAAGGATGATATCCCTAAAGGAACATTTGATAAACCAATACGTGTTTACACTCTGGATCCTGAACGTGTAGGCATTGCCCCTGTCAATAGACAAATATTGGCAGCACAAATCGACAGTATTAAGGGAGCTACCGAAGCAGAAAAACAACGTGTACGTGCAGAAGCGGGAGTTGAAGATATTATACCTCTTGAAGATTTAATTAATGACACGACGCAAAATCAACAGTGAAGATCCTGCTGTTCATGCAGTATATATGAACTGGCTTGCACAGCTGGTCGGAATGATATGCCCCAGAAATCTGTTTCTTATCCTCGGACGAGGTTCCGGAAAGACCAACGACATTCTGACAGACCGTCTCATGGATATATGCTACGATATGCCCGGAGCTCCAATAGCATTGGTTGGAGACACTTACGATAACCTTAGCAAAAATATTCTCCCATCGCTACTTGACGGACTTAATAGAAAGGGGTGGGTGGAGAATGTTCATTATGTAGTAGATAGAGAACCTCCCGAGGTTACAGAAGATATGCGCCAAGCAGCTCCGCCCGAGCTCAGGAGCCAGTTATGGACTCCATACAACAGGATCCTCTCTTATAAGCGTAAGATTATCTTCTTCACAGGCACCAACATCACCCTGGTATCACTGGACCGACCCAGTTCTGCTGCAGGTAACTCTTACGTTCATCTTATAGGCGATGAAGCAAAGTTTTTCCCTCCCCATAAACTTGCAAAGATGACAAAAGCTTTACGCGGTTACTTTGTTAAGTATGGAAAGAGTGTCTATTATAGAGGTCAGACATTCCTGACAGATATGCCTAACCCCAACCATGTCGGAGAATATGATTGGATTCTCAAACAATTCTCACGTATGAATGTTAAGGATATCATGATGGTTATAAAAACAGCTTTTGTTCTTAACGATGTGCGCCAGGAGGTGGCCGTTGCAAAATGCGATTACAACACCAAAGAGCTTGCCAACAAAGAGAAACTGTTGAAACGATGGGAGGAGCGTTTTAACCTAGTACGTCGGAACTCAACATTCTGCTATGTGGCCAGTAGCTACATTAATTCGGATATTCTTCGTCCGGAATACTTTGCCGATGAGTTTGAAGGTGATTTAGACGATGTTAAAATCTCCATTCTATCGACAAAACCTCGCTTGGCAGCCGGCAATATGTTCTATGCCGGCATAGGCTCGAAACACTTCTATAACGACGGAACCTCGCCCAAATATGCAGACTATTTTGGAACCCGAGAGAATGAGGATTGCAGAGTGCTGCGCTACTTGATTCCGGACAAGCCATTGGATGTGAGTATCGATTTTGGAAACATGATGTCTATGGTCGTCGGTCAGGAACAAGGAGAATATTTCCGCTGTCTCAAGAACCTCTACACACTCCCTCCTGCATGGATAAGGGAACTTGCCGATAAGTTCTTAGCCTTCTTTAAAGCTCATGAGCATAAAGTAATTAATCTATATTATGACCGTGCCGGTAATCAGTACCAGAAGGTAAAACAAGACTCGGCAGGAAAACTTAAAGCTGCCCTTGAAAAGGATGCAATGGGCAATTCCACCGGATGGAGAGTCAATCTTGAATCACGTAATCAACCCACTATATACACCTACGACGAATACGATTTTATGCTTGAGGTGATGGCTGAACGCTCTCCGAAACTTCCCAAGGTTCGTATCGATATGTACCACTGCAGAGAGTTAAAGGCATCGCTCGAGATGGCCGAAACTAAAATTATTGAGGTTCGTGGTCGTAAAAAGGTCTCCAAGAAGAAAACCTCGGAAAAATTACCCTTCCACAGACTGCCCATGGAGTCAACCAACTTCTCAGATTCATTCAAATATATGCTTATGAGAAAAAAATGGCTTCAACAGGTTAAGGCCCACGCTTCGGGAGTATCTCTCCCCATTGGATAAGGTTTTTATCCCTGTTTTTGATTCGGGTTTAGTCAATAAACTCATATTTAACCCTATAACCATTTTTCCAAAAAATCACCTTTTTTGGTGTTGAAATTCTGCCCGGGCCGCGCAGAGGGTTATTTGAAATTTCACCCCATAGCAAAAGGTGATATATGACAGCAATTCTGTCCTTTTCAAGGAGTTGAATCAAAAGTATCTTTGAGTATGTTACTTTGGAAAGCAATAGAAGAAATGCGTGCTTTAACGGCAACCGGTAGGTACTTCTCATTCTCGTTCATGAGCTATAATGCTTCGAAGCTCAAGAGCGAAGGAGTGGTTGAAGTTGCCAAAGCACAGCTCAGAAAGAAGAGAGCCGGTAGCGGAGGCACATTGGCCGATGCTCTATTAGTCTATTACGACTACGATAAGCACGAATGCAGACAGTGCTACATCCCATTAATCATGACTTTTAACGGACATAAAATATCCATTCATAATGACAAAGAGTAAAGCAACCATTGAGAAGCTCGGAAGAGCACGAATCATTCATATTCCTGACGTTGGAGGATTTCTCTATACCGGATTCTCTGAGAGTGTCTCATCGTCTTGGATGACACAGACAAGTAGCAACTGGGAAACCTCGCCCACATCCGAATTGGGAGTTAATATCTTCCCCTTCGGACACGATAATATGCTACCCACTCACATCCGCAATATCATGGATGAGAATAATCTTGCTCCAGGAATTTTGGAAAGAGAGAAGGGATTACTATATGGCCAAGGCTTAGAGCTATATCGGAAGGTGTATAAAGATGGCGCCATTCAGCGCGAATGGTGTTACGACGATGATGTCTGGGGGTGGCTTAAGAGTTGGGACTATATGAGATATGTTGAGATGGCCATCACAGAATACAAGTATCTGCATGGGTTCTTCGATAAGGTGTATGCTTCCAAAGGAAAGAGAATTGGTATTAAGCGTATTGCCAAGCTGGAGGTTGTGCCAGGTATAAATGTCAGAATGGGATGGGTAGATAGTCGCCGCTTGGAAGATGTTTCCAAAATCTATGTGGCCGACTGGGAGAACGCAACAGGGGAAGTTTCCGAATACAATGTGTTCAATAGGGAGCGCTTCCTTGACGAGAAGAATTACCCCAACGTCACTATGAGCTATCACAACTCATACTCCTATGCTCGCAGTATATACTCTATCCCCTCATTCTATGGAGCTTTGAACTGGATTAAGAGATCTTCCGATGTTCCAGTAATTCTTAAATACATCACAGAGAATAGTATTAATGTTGCCTATCATATTCAATCGCCGGCTCTTTTCTGGCAACAGAAGAGAGAAGAGCTGGAGACAGAGTGTGCAGCTAAAGGCAAAACATTCAACGACAGTATGCTGGAAGAGCTGAAAAATACCATTATGTCAAAGTTGGCCGAAACCCTTTCAGGAAAGAAGAATGCCGGTAAGTTCTTCCACACTATAAGTCTGGAGGATGACAATGGAAAACCATGGGAGTGGAAAATTGAGCCCATTGATCAAAAGATAACCGACTTTATTGAGGCACAGATAAAGGTCTCTGAGAAAGCCGACAGTGCCACAACCTCGGGCATTGGCTTACACCCTGCCCTCTCGAATATCATGGTGGCAGGTAAGCTATCATCCGGCAGCGAAATGCTCTATGCGCTGAAACTTTACTTGGGTTCTGATACTGCAATCCCGGAGGCTATCATCTTACAGAGCTTAAACAGAGCCATTGCCATTAATTTCCCTGACAAGGATCTGCAGCTTGGATTCTATCACCAGGTAATAATGAAAGAAGATGAAGTATCACCATCTAATCGATTAAAGAATAATATATGAGCCTACCAGAAACAAAGCTTCTCTTCTCAAACATTGAAGAGATAAGACAATACGCCCCTTTCATTTATGCTAACACTCCGTTCGAGGAGTTAAAGCATGATATTATTTTAGGTGCAGAATCTCTGTGTAATGTAGTCGGAACCGAGATTTACGACAGAGCTATCGCCAACATTGATAATCCCAAGGCTGAAGATATAGATAAATGGCTAATATCGTACATGCGATATCCGTTAGCTTTATTAACATATATATCATATGCAGCCAATGCAGATATCAGCCATGAGGGCGATGGTCGCCGGGTAAAACTCGACAAAGAGAGGGAGTCTATGCCCTGGCAATGGCAAATAGAGCGTGATGATGCAGCTCTTCGTTTAAAGGCAGAAAAGGGGATTGAACGCCTGATTAAATTCTTAGATGCCAATCTGAAATTCTTTCCTGAATGGAAAGAGTGTGAACAGAGAAAAGATATCAACTCTTTATTTGTGTCGTCGGCGCTTATCATGAATACCTATGTGCCCATCGATGCATCACGAGCTTTCTATATCCGATGTCTGCCATTCATCAGAGCTGAAGAGAGCGAATTGGGAGGTATTATTGGCTCTACCGAGAAAGAGAACTTACTACAGCACATCTCTGATAAATCATTGAGTGATTCAGAAGCTTCACTTGTTAATGCTATACGCAGATATATTTCATGCATGGTTATGGCCAAGGCCATACGTCACTTCTCGGTATCGATATTACCGGAATCGGTAACATGCAGATTTGAATCGCCGAGTCAGACACAGAAGGCAAGCACAGTTCCCACGGTTGAGTTGCTCTCAAGAATAGAGAATAGCTATCTAAGCGAAGCAAAGGGAGCCTTTGGCACCATACAGACCCTTGTCGCCCTACCTCCTGCAGAGAGTGACAATGATTTTGGTGGAAGCATAGGTAATCATCGCGATAAATTCTTCAGCGTATGATAAGCATCGAGGCTTTTGAGAATGGCCACATGGCCGATATCCCCGAGAACTGGGATGAGTGCACACCGGAACAGCTGAGATTTATCTTTACTCAAGTCGCAGATCTTCTCTCCGGAAATATTACCATGGATGAATTTAAAGTAGGGGTGTTCATCCATCTTGCAGGTATCAAGATAAGAAAAATATACGGACTGCATGATAAGATGCTTTCCCGAGAACAATACGAACAAAAATACTCTACTATTGCCCGGTTGGCAAATTTAGCCACGGAGTGGATGTTTGTCAAAGAGGGTAAAACTATACGGTTCGATTATGCTGCCATCAGGAACCCGATGCCCGATATCAGGTGCGGATTGTTTAAGTATCATGGTCCGGAACACCTGTTTGCAGATGTAACCTTCGGGGAGTATAGAGTGGCCTACGACTACTACACTCGATATTTATCAAGTCAGGATCCTCAGGATTTATCGTGTCTGATCTCGGCTCTGTACAGAAGGAACCGACGCCGTCCATTCTCGGCAACTAAAAGCATTGAACATGCGAATCGGTTCTCCCGCCTATCTCCTATCGATAGGCAGATTATCTGCTCCTGGTTCGGGGCAGCTGACCACTTTATAAAAACCTCAGATCTGTGCGTTGATGGACGTATTATCAACTTTACCCCTCTGTTTAAACAGGATAAACAAGCAAGCGCCCTCGATGACGACTACGGAGCTCCTGCGCCTTTGGGAATTACCGGCATCCTGATTGCTGTGGCCGATAGCGGAACATTCGGTACCGCCGCACAGGTAGAAGCAACTCCTTTAATCGATATCTTACTCAAATTGTATCACTGGCACTGTGAAAGCCGCCGACTAAAACAGAAATATAATGATTAACCTTGGCCATTATGCTGCATATTTTAAAGAGCTTGCCCAGAAAATAGGCATTAAGAATCTGATCTTCGTTGTTAAGGAGGAGCATTTGTGCAGCTCCATTAAGAACCTTACAGGAAAAACATTAGCCGTTGTTTATCCGTCATTCCGTAAAATCGGCTCTGAAGATAACCATTTGTGGATAAACGAAGGTATGTTTCTACTGCTTGATAATGGCAACGAGAAAGCCATGACCCAACAAAAGGAGGAACAACTCTTCACGGAAATAGGAGATTTGTGTTCCATTGTCATCAACAATCTTATCAATGATCACTCCACCCATGTCGGCGTAATGGCCGAACTTGACATATCATCGATCCAGGCTGAACCCGAATGGATGATATGTAATACCTGGTGTGGTTATTCGGTAACATATACCTTCTGATGGAGAATATTATTAAACAACGATTTCTGGAGCAGATTCTAACAGAAGAGGGGCACAAGTTCCTGTCCGGACAAACGGCTGCTATCAATAAAAGGTTGAAATTTCGCTCCGGGACTCTTCTCAACGAGCGTTCATTCTCGGTTCAATCAGGTACCGATTTGAATGGCAAACTGTCTTTCCGTTTTCCCTACTATACTCGATACCTGGATATGCGACGCAAGGTATTAACCCATGATAATCGTTATCAGAAAGAGAAAAAGGGCTATAAAATATATAACCGTTTCGCTATGGGAACGTATTACACAATAGCCCGCAGACTATCCACCGAACTAACCGACGATGTCCGCCAGGCTATAAAAGAATCTCTGATCGAGAAGTGATTTAGCACGATTTAAATTATTTTTTAAATATTTTAAAGTTGTTTTTATGAATTTTTTTTCGATTTTTTTTAATTTTGCCACGTATAGACAAAAGAAGAAAAGGAATAAGGCAAACAACATGTGTAAGTTCATATCAAAACGAAGTGTAAATATTGCGAATGCTAAGTCTTCTAAACAAAGCAGCCACAGGATTTCTATAAATGGCGGTAGCGCATCTATTGTATGCAGAACCTCCTTTGGAAGAAAAGAAATTGTTATTGATAGAAATAAACTTAATTCTGCCAGCCAAGAAGCATTAAGCCAACTAAGATAATTTCCACAATGAGGTATAATTTTATTTATGACAAATTAGTCCAAAACAGGAATGATTTGATTGGCATAATTGCGTATGGCATATACAAACAACATAAAATAGAGTTTATAACCGGTATAAAAGAGAGCAAGAATAGAGAGCCTAACGAGGAAGAGTGTAATGCTTTCTTTGTGACCTCAACCACAGATAGTCAGCTCGGCAAATATAGAAATGATGCCGAAATTTTATTAACGGAAGTTGTTCTCCGAACCGCCGAAGAAGAGATTAATGCAAGGGAAAGAGAAATCTTGCTTGATTACAAAAAGAATATCAAGGAAGCATTACCATCTAACTTTAAAACTATTGCATTAAGCGTCATTTCATCATTCATCTTCTCTGCAATATTGGCCATATTTTTCATTTTAGGTATGACTTCAGAAAAAGAGATTAAAGATGTTGCCGAAAAAGCTGTAACAACTATCATTCAACAACAAGGAATTATTGCCGACTCTCTTCAAGTACAAAAATAACCTCTACTTAGACGATATAAGGACTTGGTCACCGGGAAGGTGACTAAGTTTTTTTTGCTTTCTCTTCAAAAAAACTAAAATTCTTTTGAAAAATAAAAAATAATCTCCATCTTTGCAGTGCTATAACAAATCTAATGGAGACGGAGATAGGACCGCCTCGATATACTCAAGGGCGGATTTTTTGTATCCGGACTTTATCCTATCGGTATAAACATATTACACGGTGTGTACCCCCGTTTAATGGTTGTAATGGCCATTATTAACTCCATTGGAAAGTTATAGCAGCGGGAAAGGCACGCCGTTTTTCTGTGCCTATGCTAAAATTTTCCAATATGTTTAACATTGAAATCATTGAGCCTACCATTAAGGAGACTCAGGAGCGATTGGCACACTTGAAGGGCGAAGTATTCAAGTATCAACAACAGTTCGCAGAGCTTATCTTCAGCGGAAACTACACAAAGGAGCTTTACAACATTACCCTTAACCGCTTGAACAGTGCACGTGCAGCACTCACATCGGTACAGGACTACTTAGCACAGGAAGGAGGTGCGTCATGATGTTCGATGATCGCCCTTTAAGAATCTCGGCCGAGACCGAGAATCTGATTCGCTTGGCAGTAACCGCAGTAACAGTACGCCGCCAGTTCACCGAGAAATCAAAGCAGCTCTTCAACGACTCTACGGAGAGTGGCAAGGAGTTCCAGAACTTCCGTACCGACAAACTACTGCCCCACCAGCTGACTGTCGAGAGCGAGATTATAACCCTCATTCATGAGCGCATCATCGAGAACATCCAGGACAACCTGACCGACGATGCACTAGAAATTGTAATCTAACCGGGCACAGTGGCGCTCCCGCGCCACTGCCCCTCACTAAAAAATATTTTAAAGCGTTTTAAAGTAAAATTAAATCGCTATATTTGTGGATGAAGAAAAATGTGAATGGTATGGAATTAAATTTTATACAAGCATTGATGTTTTTAGTACCGGGCACATTGCTGGGCGGTGCGTTTATTGCCCTTTTTGTAAATTCCTATTCTGTAGGTTGCGCTATTGCAGCTTTCATTGTTGGACTTTTTTTTATTTTTACAGGAGAATTCCTTTGGGGTATTGCGATTCTTTCAATCTACATAATAGGCTTTATTATGGCATATTGTAGCATAAGTATTCCTGAAAGCGAGATTCTTCCACTCCCCACTAAAAAGAGAAAAAGATCCCTCCCCATAATTTTATGGATATGCGCAGTTTTGGCTGTTATCGGATTTGTTGTTATCATGTTATCATACAAATCTGATCCTATATCATAATTCTGTCCTTTAAATTTTTCTGTCCTTAGAATAGCTTTGTTGTAAAACAAAGTTATTCTTCCATGGCAAAAAGCAATCTTACTGCAGAGGATCTTGTCCTCAATATTATTATCAACGGAGACCCCGGAAAAAAGGAACTGAAATCCCTAGAAAAGAGCATTAAAGATACCCGAAATTCAACGGACAAACTTCTTAAAGAACAAAAGAGGTTAGAGCAATCTATTGCTAAACTTACAAAGTCATCACAAACAGAAACCTCAGAGTATAAAAAGAAGATTGAAAAGCTTGACGAAGTTAAGAAGAGTATTGAGGAAAATAATCGGGCCATTGAATTAGCAGAAAAGAGACAACAAAAAATAATCTCAGGATTAAAACTCGAGAATAAGTCAATTTCGGATCTTAACAAGGAGAGAAAAAAACTAATAAATCTAAGGAATGCTTCAACACCTGATAGTAAGGAATTTAAGAAGTATTCTGCAGAAATTGATATCCTTACCAGTCGCTTACGTGATTTAAGAGCCGAATCAACCAAAACATCTGATGCTTGGGCTAATTGGCAGAAGATATTTATTACTACAAATAGTATTTTCGAATTAGCTGAAAACCTATTTTCAAGAGTCGAATCCTTTATAACAAAATACACCGATGTTGCCGTTGCTTACGAAGATACTCTTGCCGATGTGCGCAAAACCACAGGCTTAACTGACACGGAAGTTCGTGCCCTTAGTGAAGATCTTGAAAACATTGACACAAGAACATCACAACAGGAGCTTATGGAACTTGCACGTGTTGCCGGCAAGTTAGGTATTGAAGGACACGACAATATAAAAGGTTTCGTTAATGCTGCCAACCAAATCAACGTGGCCCTAAGCGAAGATCTTGGGGGAAACGCAGAAGAGGCAATCAACCAGGTTGGAAAATTGGTTGATATTTTTAAAGTTAGCGATACCTACCCTACCGAAGAATCAATGCTCAAGGTGGGAAGTGCTATCAATCGACTCGGAGCATCATCGACTGCTAACGAGGGGTATATTGTGGACTTTACAAAAAGAGTTGCAGGTTCTGCTGCCCCATTAGGTGTTTCCATTGCAAACACAATGGGATATGCCGCCACATTGGACCAATTGGGCCAAGCAAGTGAAGCGTCGTCATCGGTATTCTCGAAGGTTGTTACCGGAATGTTTAAAAATACTGCAGAGTATGCCAATGTTGCCAATATGGAGGTCGGAGCATTTAAAGATCTTCTGCAGAACGACGCAAACGAAGCCTTCTTAAGAGTTCTTGAGGGATTACAAGGTAACAATGAAGGCATGGAGCGCTTGGTTGCCAACATGGGCGAGGTAGGCGAAAATGGTGTTCGTGCCATTGCAGTTCTTGGAACCTTGTCTTCTAATACAAAGATACTACGTGAGCAACAATTAATAGCGAATAGTGCTTTTGCTGAGGGAATAGACCTTACCAACGAGTACAACATTAAGAATAACAACGAAGCTGCCACGATTGAGAAAAAGCGTAAAGCCAATGAGGCATATCGCCGAGAGATTGGAGAAAAACTTTTGCCTTTACTTAATGTTTCCATGACGTTTAATAACTGGCTTACACGTCAAGGTTACAACATAATAAAATTTTTAACTGACAATAATAAAGCTACCCTGACTATTATAGGGACAACTGGGGTTTATATTGGAATTTTAAAGATTAAAAATTTGTTGCAAACATCAAGTATCCTTCTTCATCTCAAAGAATCCGCTGCCAAAATCAAAAACATATACGCAACACAAGGATTAAATGCCGCGTCAAAAGCTTTATTCTCTACCCTTGTAAAACATCCATATCTTCTATTAGCCACAGCTATAGCAGGATTTATCACTTGGCTTAAATTATCCATGAAACAAACCTCTTTAGCGGAAGCGGCTATTAAACGTGCCACTGTAGCCAAAAAGAAATTAATAGACATTGAAAAATCTTCAATCTCTCAATACGAGGAACAAGCATCAAAAGCAGCCGTTCTATTCAGACAAATGCGACAAACTAATGCCGAGACAGAGGAGAGAAGAAGACTTGTTGAGGAGTTAGATGGACTAATGCCCGGATTAATCAATAAAGAGGAGTTGATGAGTGCTAAGATTGCCGATTTGGCAACTAAAGAACGTGAGTACCGAGCTGAATTAGCACAAACTATCCGTTTACAAAAGAACCGAGAGAAATTTACGGCACTTGAAGAGCAGAAGATAGCTCTTGAAGAGGCTCTTGAAGCGAGAAAGACAGAGTTGGAAACAGTTGAAAGATTATACAACTTACCTACCAGCCAAATGAAAGCTACCGGGTACTCTGCCACCGGCACATATTTTTCGCATGCTAATGAAGGGGGGAACCTATACGAGGCGCACCTTGCTACTGCTCGCAAGAATCTTCAAGAGGTAATTGATGCTATTGCTAAAATCAACGAACAACAAAGTCAATTAGTCTTAACACCCACTGTTACAGACCCCGGCAAAAAGAGCAAAACAACTACGGATCCAGAGACTGTGACAAATTCAGACTCCACCACTCTCAAAGCTTCAGACTCCACCACTCTCAAAGCTTCAGAAGCTGCTCTTAAGGCGGAGAGGGACAAACTCCAGAACCTTGTCAATGAGCTTGAATCTATCGAGACTCAACGTTATGCAGATGGCCTTACGGCAAAAGAGGAGTATGATGCAAAGATGCAACTTCTGAATTTGGCAAACCTGAATGCACAACTTAACCAGGCTAAGTTGTTGGGAGAGGATACTACAACACTGGAAACCCAGATTGCCAAAGAGCGTATTAAGATTGCCGAGGAGCTTGGTGCGGCTCTGAATGAGCTCTATTCAGCCGATATTGCCGGTGTGAGTCTTGATAACTTTATTGGTGATAGCGATATCGATTCTTTAATCGGCCAAATTTTAGATAGTAAAGCCTCCCTATCGAACAAGGCGTCAAGCGATAACCAGGCTAAGCAGAAAAGAGAAGAGGCCCTTAAGCGTTATGGATTGGACAAAGATCCGAAAAGTCAGGGTTCACTACGTGAGCAACAGAATAGCGAGTTAAACCAGTTGGCAGCCGATGAGCTTGCCGGAGTAATCACTCATGAAGAGGCTGAAGCTGCAAAATTGGCCATAGATAAAAAGTATCGAGACCAAAGAGTCAAGGTTGCTCAGCAGGGGTTCTCAATCATCAATCGAGGTCTAAGCGCAGCCACGGACCTTTTCTCTGCCCTCAAGGAGAAAGAGCTTGCTGCAGCAGGTGATAACGAGGAGAAGAAGGAGCAAATCCGAAAGAAGTATGCCAAAAAGGAGAAAGCCCTGGCCATTGCCCGAGCTATCACCGATGGAGCGTTGGCCATTATGTCTATCTGGAGTGGTACGATTACAAAGAACCCATTGGTCGATAGCATTATCAAGGGTGTGCTAACTGCTGCACAGGTGGCCATGAACGCTGTTCAGATTGCAACTATCCGTTCTCAGCAGTTTGCTACAGGTCGATATCCAGTTATAGGTGCTGATGACGGCCATACCTACTCTGCCGAGTTTGCCGGTACTCCGAGCACCGGGATATACTCTCAGCCCTCGCTCGGACTGTTCAGTGAGAAGGAACCGGAGATGGTGGTGGACGGTCGTACAACTCGACGTTTGGTGTTTGATTATCCCCATATCTACAACTCCATTATGACTATCGCAAGGGGCGGTACTCCACAATTTGCTCAGGGGCGCTATCCGGTTTCTGACGGAGCAGCACTGCCCATGGCGGGGTTGGGAGCGGATCCGGAGATTAAAGCTCTGCTCCGTGCTAACATGGCCATGATGGATACTTTGAATAAGAAACAGCTTAAGATTAATTGGTACGGTAAGGGTGGAATTTCCGACTTTGCCAAGAAAGCTGCCGTCTTTGAACAAACCGTTAAATAATCAATTCTATGCTTCATCTATATCTTGCCAATAAAGAGGCTCGCTTGTCGGCCGACACAGAAATCACACTGAAATTAACTAATGAGTGGTTTAAGGATCGCGAAACAGAACATTCATTCCCCTTTACATTAAAATTGGAGGCTAATCGACACATTTTCGGTTTCCCTGAACGCCCGGGTAACCATGCATTGTCCCGATATATGGCTCTCCATGGTAAAACGTATTCGATTGTCATGCCGGCATTCATCACCTATGGGGGTGTAACATTACTGTACGGAAATGCCAGAATTACCTCGGTGAGTAATACCGAAGTGGAACTGTTCTGCTATTCCGGCGAATACGATTTTTGGAAGGCTATGGAGACATATCGATTAGGTGAATTACCCGAGGGCATTAGAGAGATGTTTGATGTGGAGATATCCAATAGTGGACATTATATGGATAAAACTACATTATTATCGAAACTCGATAATTATTCACTTGCCGTGAGTGCCAATGAAGCCATCATGTGCTTCCCTCAACTATATGATCCAACAATGACATCAATTCCAGGAGAAACATCTAAAATTCATCCATATTGGTTGAATTACCGAAATGGTCTGAATTTGGTTTCTGAAGTAAACAGCAAAGCTTGTATCTTTCTTCCCTGTCCCAATATGTCTAAGATTATGGAAATAATTCTTGCATGCTTAGGCTACTCGGTAAAATTCTCATCGCTTGAAAATGGTATTTTCCCACAAGTCTATATCGTTTCGCGACGTAAATACATTTCCTTGGCTCACTACACATCCGAACTAACGTACTCCATTTGTCTTACCGACTTTCTTCCTAAGATTACTTTCCGCGAGTTTTTAGAGGAGATTGAAAGAAAATTCTGTGTTCTCATTCAACCTCTTTATCCCTTATATTCCTTAGAAGGAGATAAAAAGGTAAATATGATTTCTTTCGATACTTACATCAATAACACCCCTCCTATTGAATTGGAGGTTTTGGATGATTGCGAAAAAGAGGTTCTGGAGAACGATGATATTGTAGCAGACTATCGGTTCAAAGATGAAGATCCTTCCGACGATGCCATTAATGGCGAGGTTATGGACGTTAAACCTATAAGCCTCGAAGCCACCAGCACTCTCGATGGAATGGGCGAGAATTCGGATGGAGTTAAAAGTATTGAGTGTATTTCTGCACCAATAGCTAAGTTCATGGATGACGTTGACTCTGACTATAAAGGGGTAGCTGTCATATCTTCAGGTGATACTGGAAATATCGACATTAATAATGAAGAAGAGTGGTTTGCAGGGGAAATTGCCAATCGCAACAAGGAATTCCGAATTGCTCTCTCAAAAAGTGGTTTTAATCTTACCCCCGAGTATAGCGAAACCGAGAGTTTGGTATGGGAACATCTGAGGAAACTTTACGATACGCGATATGATTTTATTCATGGGCAATTTATGTGCGTGGAGTTTATTCTGAAACACCCGGTTCAAGCCTTAAACCAAATTAAGTATCTATTCTCTCGTCCTGTTATTATCAGAAACCTTAAATATCTGGTTGCAGAGCAGAATATAAGTTTCAAAGGAACTACTATTGAGTATCGAATCAAGTGCTATCCGGTATCTTAATTGTCCTTTAATCTGAGAGTTCAAATTGATAATATTGTTATATGGAATTTATACAGAAACCCGACCAATTGACATTTGCCGCCACGATGCCCGATTTCATTGTCAGCGGGATAGGACTAAGTGCGCAAGTTACTCTTTATAAAGATACTGATAAAGTCCTTCTCAAAGAGACAATGTTCCCATCGGATAAAGGGCTTGTCATTGACGTAAAAAAAATAATTAATGACTCATTAAGAGTAAAGATTCCTACTAGCTCTATCTTCCATCAAGACGAGGCTTTGGGATTATTTAAACTAGTAGTTATATCAAAAGGAGAGACTATTGAGTATAGTTTCAATGCTCTACGTGGTGGATATGAAGATTATAATATCCCTTCTCGCTACAATGCAATGGAACTTATATACTCATTTCAACCATCTATAAAACAAATCACTACAGAAAGTCCTGAGTGGCTTACATTCTTTATTCCGTTAAGTACTCTAAGAATCAGATTTCGTTATTATTTATCTCACGGTGCATTATGCGCTACAACTTATATTGATTCCCCATACTCCTCTACTAAAAATAATGCAGGTCTATTCAATATTGATTGTTCATACTCTGCTGCATATAAACTTTCATTAACGGCAGGGGGAATCTATTTTGCTTATTATGACGTTGATTTAGTATCTGAAGGTAATGGTTCAATTACTCCCGTTACCCCCACTCAACGATTTCTGATTACTCAAGCTACCAATGCGCACAAATACTATCTCTTTGAAAATACATTAGGAGGGATTGATACTCTTATCTGCACTGGCGACCTTACACGTAGACTCTCCATGTCATCAGATATCACCATATCTGATGACATTAAAGATGACTCTTCAAATACCCACTCTCTGAGTTTTGAACAAAGTGTCGGTATTTTTACTTCAGAGATAGAATTAATGTGGTTTCGCGACTTTATTCTTTCATCACAACGATATGAGGTAAAAGAAGAACACTTGTATCAAATAATAATCGAAGAGGCAGATTCCGAAATCAACCTTGCAGATGCAGATGTGGTGAATTTCTCCTTCAGAAGAGCAAGTGAGGATAAGTATTTCGGATTTGCACGCAAACGGATGGAGCTCCCGACAGGATTAATTTTCGACGGTCCTGGAGATGTCAATTTTTTTTGATGCCTCTGTTGAGTGACTATCCGGAAGCTTCAACAGAGCAAGATTTATTGATTCCGGTACAAGTAAAAGGAGAGAAAGAGTGGAGACATTTATCACTTAACTCTCTATCAATTGGTAGTGGACAATGCCTATACGAAACAAGCATTGAATATCCAATTATCACAAAACTGACAATAACAACTTAAAAAATAATCATTATGGCAACTAAAATTTCTGCAACCAACATTATGCCTGCACATGCTTTTGGCCCATATGAAGCTTACGCAGGATTGACAGAAGCTCAAAAGGGTCAATTTATACATTTCAATACCGATCCTGAAGATAGCGAATTTTCCGGAACCATTGCATTCAGAGGCTTCCTTTTTGGAAAAGGACGTATCCCTACTGCTGTAACTAACATGGGCGATGGAACGATTAAAATAACAATGAAAGGAACTGATGACATTGTATCAACATCGTTAAAAGCCTCGAAAACAACATTCGGATTTGTTAAAACTACAGACTCTATCTCAGAAGCAAATAATGATGTGTCATTAGTACCTACTTATAGTGTCGTTTATGCTTTATATCAAGACAAAGCACCTAAGGCAAATCCTGTTTTTACAGGAGTTCCTCAGGCTCCTACCCCTACATCTGATACTACTCTTACACAAATCGCCACTATTGAATATGTACGAAATAAAATCGCAGCTAACGATGCTATGAGATATTGTGGTACATTAGGGACTGGAGGGGATGTTTCAGAATTACCAAGTATATCATTAGATACTGTAAAGAATGGAGACAAATATGTCGTTGCCTCTGCAGGAACCTATAATGGTATTCCATGTAAAGTTGGAGACAGTTTTATTGCAAATAAAATAAATAATAATATCGCAGACAAATGGAATTATATTCCTTCTGCAAACGAAAACGAAACTCTTCTGCATTATACAACATCTCCTTCTGCCGTCACTCTAACTACGACATCCAAGTATGGAACAATCATACTCGGTTCTGCAGCAACTAAGATTGCCGCAATAAGTGGTAACACGTCTGCATCTAATAGCGATGAATATGTACCAACTGTTAAATATCTTGAGAATTCAGTTGCTACATTAAGAAACGACGAAATACTTACCAAAGTCGGCTCAATATCTTCAACAACCCTATAAGCTTCGGCAGGAACAAAAGGACAAGCCGGTACCCCATACTCCATCGAACTCAAAGAGATTAACACTACGCAAGGCTCAGTTGGTCTAACAAGTGCTATATCTCCTGGATTTGGAGAAAAGATTACTATTTTTTCTGGTACTACCGATAAGTATGGAAGGGTTACTAATAATGGCTCATTTGATATTACTCTGCCCAGCGCTGTAGCAAGCAATACCAAAAATGGCCTTATGTCAGCTACAGACAAAGCAAATCTTGATGCTATAGTGGCCGGGTGTGTATGGTATGAAACTTCAATCTCTTAACTATGGTCAAAAGAATCGCCAAGGGTATCCCTGGAGTAGTCCTTTATGAAAAATACTCTGATTATTTAACTGATTCCGAAAAAAAAAGGAGCGAATTCCACCTTGTCAAAGAGGGACATCGAATTATTGTTGGAGGGGAGACATACTCCTCCAACAAATTCAGTTTATGTGGATCAGATTCAGCCAATTCAAACGGTTGGTATAGATTTGGTACAATTCAATGTAATAATACTGATAATGTTAATGTTAATATTATCGCCTCCATAATGGAAACATTCAATAGTCCATACTCCGGCATATTTGTTTTACAAGCAAGACACAATTCAGCAGAAGCTTGGACTATTACGAAATTACAATGGTTATCTCGCATCGGATTTAGTACAACATCTATCAGATGTATCCCTAATGGAGATACAATTGCGCTATATGCATACAAAACTACTACTCAGTATAGTCGTTTGGCAATTAAGATTCTTACTGAGTATAATTATAATTCAGATGAATCATTTCTAACTTTAAACGATAGTAGTTCTCCAGAATCTAACACACCTATAGGGATCAATATTAATGCTGAATGTGTGACCAAAGCATCTATTGCTAATGAAGTTGTACACCCGTTACAATTAAACGTCACCGACACAAATTCAACAACGATTAACTATAATGGAAGTGCGCCTAAGTCGATATCATTCCCCATACAAAATATTCAAGATGGATTTACAGGAACTTCAGACATCGCTTTACGTCAAAGTAATAGAACTTTCTGCGCAATAGCAAATGGAGGAAATAATATTATTGATGGAACTCCATATAGAATTATCAAACTGGAAGATTACTCTGTATTTAATCGTCATTCGCCACAGAATGGAGATCTATTATTTTTATGGCTGAAAAATAGTGTTAGCCCTGTCACATCCGGCTACCCTGTGTATATTCCCTCGACAAGTTCAGGAGAAAACTCGTTCGCTCAATGTATACACTTATATCATGGCCAAAGTGCCGGCACCCCTAAAGAATGGGCCAACTCAACATCTCTTAATGCGGGATTTTATCTTTTTGTATACTGCACAGCGATTCAAGGGAGCAATGCAACTACCGCTGGCGGATGGGTATTCTTGTATCGAAACGTATCAACTACATAATTTATACTATCATGAGAAAAATATTCTACAACTCCATCGTGGCAAAGATTCTGCTTTGTCTTAGTGCGTGTACTACCATCACCATAGGTTGTTTTATTTGCACTAAAAAAAGTTCATTACCCCAACGGACCATTAATCATGAATCGACACACGTATGCCAATTCAATGAATTATTTGTGTTAACCTCTGCTATCGTAATGATTAGTACATGGATCTTTAATGCTCCATTATTCATATTGGTAATTCCATTCATATCTTGGTGGTTATTCTATGGATTAGAGTGGTTGATCAGATTATTTATATCCATTTTTAAAAGAAAAATAGATCTGTTTGCCATATATAAATCCCTCTCCTTCGAACGCGAAGCTTATGCTCATGAGTACGATGATCACTATGTAGAAAACAGACGCTATTTTTCCTGGCTTAGACTAATTTAATCTCTATTTGCCATATCATTGAGCTCCGGTTATCTGATTGTCCGGAGCTCTCCCTGTCCTTTCAAGCATATTAATAATGAGTCATATTTGCATTATGGACAACATAACAACATATATAACTCGTTACTTGCTATTCGCAATTGGATTGATTTCTACCTATATCAATGAATTTATAGGAGTTTCCATACTGTTTCTCCTTGTGTTTGTTGTTGATTTTGTGACCGGGACGTTGGCTTCATTTCGTTCCGGCCATAAAATTGAAAGTAACAGGCTTCGATGGAGCTTCGCTAAGACCGTCTGTTATCTCGGAACTTTCGCATTTACGCTGTTATGTGGTGTATGTCTGAACAAAACCAATGCATTTATCGAGATTGTTAAGATTGAAGAGTACATCGCGATATGGATCGAAGCCACCTCTATCACAGAAAATTTAATCATTTTATTTCCTAAGCTTGAATTCTTTAAAGTGCTGAATTTTATGCTCTCTACTGTATGGGTTAAGAAGATATCTGGATTAATGGATTACTTGAAAGAGAAAAACGATAAAAAACATGAGAATCATTGAAGGGAAATTGACAAGCCCATTTGGGACAAGGATTCACCCGGTAACCAAGGAAAAAAGTTTTCATAACGGTATTGATATCGCCTGTCCGATAGGAACACCTGTTTGTGCTCCCGGCAACGGAAGAGTTGAACAGATCTTTTCCAACGAGATTGGTGGTCTGCAGATGATAATTAGTGTGAGTAATGAACGTTATGGTATGGCCCATTTATCGGAGTGTGTCCTTAATGAAGGAGATACTTTTCTCCTTGGAGAGAAGATTGCACTATCCGGGAATAGCGGCAGAACCACAGGGCCACATTTACATCTTACTCATAAAAGTGGAGGTAAATGGGTTTCTGGTAAGTATGTTGGCGGTAATTTTATAGATCCTGTTGAGTTATGGGAAAAAGGTTTATAATTATCATTCTTATAGGACTCTTTATTTCCATTCTATATGGATGTGCAGCACATAAGAGTTCAAGTGTGAATGTCTCATCACACCAAAACGAGATTGTTCAATTACGAGAGGATGTGATAAGGCAGCTTCACGAATATAATGAACGAATCGATTCTATCAATCGTAGAATTAATGTGACCCTTAAATCAACGAAGTTGGAGAATCGAAAGATTATAACATTCGAGCCATCGTTACCCATAGTTCCTGGCACAGGGTTACCACCTATTAAGAGTATAGAAGAGAGTTACTCAAGTGAGATTAATGAGTTAAAAAGTTTAATTGAATCTATTGAAAAAAGATTCAACCTTCAGATTCAATCTATTCGCGACTCTATGTCTTACGTGCAAAAGGATTCTACGATAATTGAAGAGAAAATTGTTGAATCATCGAAGAGTAAACGACGACCTCAAGCCATATTAATTATATGTGCAATCGTAGTACTCATATCTGTTTTTATTTTTGTGTACCGTTACTTAAAGCATAAGTAACATAACACCTCGAGCAGTGATGCCGAGGTGTTTTTATATCTCTCCATTTTCTATATTATCTGCGGCGGTCATAAATTTATCTGCCATATCTCGCAGAGCTCTTGCCAAGCGGCCATATTCCTCAGGCTTAAATGTTGCCCTTACCCCATTTACAACATTTCCATGTAACCGTTGAATAATCCATGCCCTGGAGCGATCAAAATAATTGTTTGCGATTCCTGCATAATTCACCAGGTCATTCAACTCCTCCTGCATCAAAATCAATGCTTCCTCTTTTGTCATTGCCATAATATTCCTTTTTACGAGCTCAAATATAATAAACATTTGTTTCTTTTACAACTCATCAAGATTAGGCATCTTCTCCTTGATAGCTTTATTAGTCATTCCAAGCTTATTCCTGGTATATATCTCTGTTATTGCTACGCTTGAGTGTCCATTTTGGTCACGCAGGTCATATATCGATACATCTGCATCGAGGGCCAACGAGTTTCCGGTATGTTTCCATGAGTAAAGTTTATACAATGGAGGCATATTCAACTTCTCACGTATCTTTACCCATCGATTATTCATGTTATTCTTCCCCACAGGTATAGGTCCCGGTACCCCTCCTTTCCCAAAAAGATACCAATCCGGATTATATTGCTCTATTCCGTAATCATACCTGAGCTTCTTTGCAAAATGGTCCGGCAAGGTTGAGTGCCTTTGCTTTCTGTTTTTTGCCCTATCCTTATCTATTTTGACCAAGTTCCTGTACAGATCTACATCTCCAACCCTCAACAAACGTAGTTCGTTGCCCGGTCTGATCATACAGTAACACATAAACTCAATAAACATCCATAATTGTGGGTCTGCAGACTCGATATACTCTCTGAACACCACAACATCTCGGTTACTTATTGGACGAGGAGCACAATCCTTTTCAAGCCCTATCGGCATATCGTCAAGTTCCCTTACCGGATTAACAACAATAACCTTCTCTTTACATACTAAATCGAAACACGCTGCCAATACTTGCTTATAGTCCAGAATCGTATTGTTGGCCAACTTCTCCGACGATACTAACCAATTAAAGAACTCAAGCAGTATATGGGAGTCTATTTCGGAAACTATGGACGAGGTTTCGGAGTAGTGAAGCCACAGTGAAAACTTCCTAAGTTTGGATTCATAGGTCTGTATTGTTTTACTCTTCTTCCCTTTACTGATTGCCCTATCAACAAATTTTTCTGCCCAAAAAAGGAAGTGGTTAGGGTCTTTTGCTTTGGATATACTTCGGAATTTTTTCTCTGTGCAATAAGGCAAGTAGATTCCGGATGTGGTTACTTGCATTTTACTTGTTCCTGATTGTACGCGGATTGACATATCTGGGCGCCAACCACTCTCCAGAGCTACAAGAGTCTCCATTAATATATCTTTAGCCTCTTTTTCTCTTGCCCGCTTGTTGGAATTGGCTGGCACATAGCGTTTAAACCTACGCAGATGGCCGGTTATTTTACAACGAATAGAATAATAAACGAACCATCGACCATTTTTTGGCCGACATAGTTTAGGTAATGTATAATTCTCTCCCATGGTTATGATTTAGTCTCCTTAAAACACTTTTCAACCGACAGGAGAGGGACACCAAAACCACCATAAAAACAAAGTGTTCTCACTGAGAACACTTTTTGTGCTTGTGAGCACAATGTAAATTATTGTGTGTCAATCAATCGTCGAGATGACTGGACTCGAACCAGCGGCCTCCACGTCCCGAACGTGGCGCGCTACCAACTGCGCTACATCTCGAAATGCGAGCGCAAAGATAGTAAAGTTTTAAATAATAAGTCTTATCTTTGCGGAAAATTTTAAACACATGGATTCAGTAAGACAAAACAAGGTTTCAAGACTTATACAAAAAGAGTTAAGTACACTAATGCAGCAGGAGTGCAAAGAGTACTGCGCCGGAGCTATGCTCTCAATCACATCGGTCAGAGTATCTCCTGATTTATCGTACGCTAAAATTTATGTTAGTATCTTCCCGTCGGCAGCAACCGAAAATACAATGAATAGCCTGGAGAGTTACAACAAGAATATTCGCTTCCTGCTTGGAAAGAAGGTGGGAAAACAGCTAAGAATAATTCCGGAACTGCGCTTCTTCGTCGATGATAGTCTGGACTATATCGAAAAGATCGACACTCTGCTGAAATAGAGCTATGCACCTGAATCTCTTTATAGCCAAGCGATATCTCCTATCCAAAAAGAGGCAGAACGCAGTCAATATCATTTCGCTGATAGCGATAATCGGTATAGCAATCGGGTGCGCGGCACTCATTATTGTTATGTCGGTTTTCAATGGTATTGATATGGTTATAAAATTGAGCGAGGCTCCACACACGCCCGCTGTAGTAATATATCCCGCCGAAGGAAAGTTCATCAAAAGCGACTCTGCTTTTCTTAATGCAATACAGGAGATTGACGGTGTCGAGCATGCTCACATCGTTATCCAGGAGAGCACCGTAGCCAAATTTAAAGATCAGATGCGCCCAGTCATCCTCAAAGGAGTAGATGAAGATTATATTCTGCAAACCGAAATTGAGGGGACAATTGTTGGCGGAGGAGCAAAGCTACAAACCCCGGAAGGAGTACCGGCAATAATTGCAGGTTACGGAGTTGCATCGGAGTTGCAATTAGAGTTTCGCAAATCTACTCCTATACTCCTCTACTACCCAAACAGAAATTCAAATTCAATATCTCCATCCGCTCTATCAACCATAGAGGTCCAATTAGCAGGAGTCTTTGCATTTAATCAGGAGGAGAATAACTCTCAAATCTATATCGATATCGAGAGCGCTCGAAAACTTCTTAAGAGCGAAGGAGAAGAGACAAAAATTGAAATCTTTGCAAAGGAAGAGAGAATTGAAGAGATCAAGAAATCACTAGCCGAAATCACTCCGGAAAATCGAGTTATCAGAGATAAATTCGAAGAGAACAGTAGCTTTTACTCCATGATTAGAGGAGAAAAAGTGGCAACATTCATGATTATGTTATTCATCATGCTTATAGCCTCGTTCAATATAGTAGCATCAATATCTATGCTGATGTTGGATAAACGTGACGATACTCTTACATACAACGCAATGGGATTGACTGTCAAGGTTTTAAGAGCCATATTCAATCTACAGGGAGTTGGAATTATTGTTACCGGTATGGGAATTGGTTTTATTTTAGGATGCATGATATCTTATATTCAAGAAAATTTTGGCATTATAAAACTCGGAGGAGGAAACTATCTTACAGATGCATACCCAATAGATTTACAAGGTATTGATCTTTTGATTATATTTGCAACAATCAGTATAATAGGAGCTATCGCGGTAACATTACCCGTCCGATACCTGACAAATAAATGGTTTAAACAACAATGAAACAGAGAAGAATTATCACAATGCTAACTACCCTTATCTTTTCAATTTTGACAATGGGTAGTACAATGGCTCAGGGAGAGACAAAAATTCTTATTGAGACCAATTATGGCAATATCTATGCCAAACTGTATAACGATACTCCAATCCATAAATCCAATTTCATCCGTCTTGCCAATGCCGGCAGATATGACGGAACTCTATTTTTCAGAGTTGTCAAGAACTTTGTTATTCAAGGAGCATCTTCGGATAGCAAGAATCCCAAACCTGGTATGGCTTTAGGCTATGGCGATGGTATCACTATTGATGCAGAGATAAAACCGCACCACTACCATAAAAGAGGCGCCCTATGCGCTCCCCGACAGCCCGACAGAGCAAACTTCTTTAAAGAGTCTGACATATCGCAGTTTTATATTGTCGTCGGACGAGTATATGATGAGAAGGAGATTGAAAACATGGAGAAATCTGTCAACGTCCCACTAAAGAACAGAATTACCGCCAAATATATGGACAAGCAGACAAAAGAGACTCTGGCTCGTCTGAAAAAGGAAAAGGCTGAGGCTGAGGCAGCAGGTAATACTGCACTGGCCAAAGAGAAGGTTGCTGAATTCAGAGCTATCGCCAACAAGGTGAAAAAAGATATCGCTTTTGAGTATGAGAGCAGCCCTGAAAGATTGGTTATCTCGCCTGAAAAGCGCAAGGACTACACTACAATCGGAGGATTGATGCACCTTGATGGCGAGTACACCGTATTTGGCGAGGTTACATCCGGTATGGACGTAGTTGAGAAGATTGCCGCACTTCCAACCGATCCTGACGATCGCCCGCTTACAGATGTAAAAATTATAGAGGTCAAGATTTTATAACAGAATTTCCTATATATTTTGGTAAAAAAGCAGTAGCTTTGTAACCTCAAAATTGAGGAAGGGATATAAAGTTTTTTTTAAAGATGATAAATAAAATTAACGCACTTATTGCTGAGATAGAGGCTTTTCAGGCAACATCGCTTGAGGCTGTTGAGGCATTTAGAATAAAGCATTTGAGTAAAAAGGGTACCATTGCAGAGTTGTTTGAGCAATTCAAGGCTCTACCGGGCGAAGAAAAACGCACTGTAGGTCAGGCGATGAATGAGCTTAAAACCAAAGCTATGGACAAGGTAAATCAACTGAAAGAGGAGCTTTGTAACACCGAGAGTTCTGAGGGCGAGAGCGATTTGACTCGTCCTGGAGACAATATTCGCCTTGGTAGCAGACACCCGCTCTCATCAGTAAAGAACGAGATTCTCTCTATCTTTGCAAAATTGGGCTTTACCGTCTCTGAAGGTCCGGAGATTGAGGATGACTGGCACAACTTCTCTGCTTTGAACTTCCCAGAGGAGCACCCAGCAAGAGATATGCAGGATACGTTCTTCATTCAGAAGAGTCCGGATATCATCCTTCACACACACACATCATCGGTACAGGTTCGCGATATGGAGAGCCACCCTCTTCCATTACGTCTTGTAACCCCTGGTAGAGTATTCAGAAACGAGGCCATTTCAGCTAGAGCACACTGTATTTTCCACCAGATTGAGGCTCTTTATGTTGATGAGGGAGTTTCATTTGCCGATTTAAAGCAGACTCTGACCTACTTTGCCAAGGAGTTGTTCGGCCCGGAGACCCAGATTCGTCTGCGTCCATCATACTTCCCATTCACCGAGCCATCTGCCGAGATGGATGTATCTTGTTCATTGTGCCATGGAAAGGGATGTAATGTATGTAAAGGAACAGGATGGCTTGAGATTCTTGGCTGCGGAATGGTTGATCCAAACGTTTTGGAGCTTAATGGAATTGACAAGGATAAATATACCGGATTTGCATTGGGAATGGGTATAGAGCGCATCACTATGCTAAAGTATGGTATTAAAGATCTACGCCTGTTCTTTGAGAACGATATCCGATTCCTGGAGCAGTTCACTGCTACCATTTAATATCAACAACCAGGAATTATGTCTGCCGGATTAGCCATAACCATTCTTATTGCATACTTCTGTATGTTGATGGTTATTGGAATTATAACATCCCGCAAGAGTAATTCCACCACATTTTATAACGCCGACCGTTCATCACCCTGGTACCTTGTTGCCTTTGGAATGGTCGGTGTCTCTCTATCCGGAGTAACCTTTATCTCAGTACCCGGCGAAGTGGGCAACACTCACTGGAGCTATCTGGCTCTTGTAATTGGAAACTGCATTGGCTACCTGCTTATTGCATGGATTCTGCTGCCTATTTTCTACAAACTCAACCTCATCTCCATATATGGCTGGTTAGAGAAACGATTTGGCACAACCACAAAAAAAAGTGGTTCAACCCTCTTCCTTGTATCCCAACTTATTGGAGCCTCATTTCGACTATTTCTGATTGTCAGCGTATTACAGATAGCATTCTTTGATGCGGCAGGTATTCCTCTGTGGTGTACTGTGCTCATCACACTGCTCTTTGTATGGCTATACACATTTAAGGGAGGTATCAAAACCCTTGTATGGACAGACACTCTGCAGACAATATTTATGCTTCTCTCGCTCTTTATAACAATAGTCATTATCTGTAAAGAGATGGATTTTTCTGTGGGCGAGGCTGCAAATTCAATTGCTCAGAGCGACTACTCAACTATCTTTAACTGGGATTGGAAATCCGGACAAAACACAATAAAACAGATTATTGCAGGAATATCCATTACCATTGCAATCAATGGATTGGACCAGAATATGATGCAGAAAAATCTAACCTGCTCATCATTAAGGGAGTGCCGAAAGAATATGTTCTCCTTTTCGGGACTTTTTCTGCTCACAAATATTCTTTTCCTTACTATGGGAACCCTGCTCTACATCTATGCAAACCACAACGGCATTGAGATCCCTGAGAAGAGCGACCAACTCTTCCCTACACTGGCATTAAACTATTTCGGAAACTTTGCCGGGGTATGTTTTCTACTCGGAGTCACTGCAGCTGCTTACTCATCTGTTGATTCATCTCTGACAGCAATGACCACATCATTCTGTAGCGACATTATCGGAATCACCCCTGAGAATCCTCGCCCAAAATTAAGAATTGCTATACACTTGCTATTTTCACTTCTTATGGGAGCTATCATTGTTATTTTCAGTTCAACAAACAATAGCAGTGTAGTATCGGCAGTATTTACCGCTGTAGGATATACATACGGGCCGATTTTAGGTCTGTTTCTCTTTGGATTGTGCAGTAAAAGAGCCGTATACGAAAAAGCGATACCATACATATGTGTGGCATCGCCTATCATATCGTGGTTTATAAACCGCTATTCCGAAACTATCCTGTTCGGATATAAATTTGGTTTTGAGATTCTTCTTTTTAATGCCCTGATAACAATTATCGGCCTCTCTATTGCAAGGTTGCCAAAACATTCTTAAGCAACTCCTTCCAACGCTCATAGGCCTCACGATACTCCTCAATATGTGCCATATCAGGCTCTATTGTGTCAATCTTCTGCAATTTGGCAAAGGCATCGTCAGAATCTGCATATATCCCCGCTCCGATTCCAGCCCCTTTCGCAGCACCGGCAGCTCCGTTTGTCTCATACAGCTCGATAGGAACACCTGCCAGTGTTGCCATTGTTTTGCCAAAGATATCGCTCATATACATATTGGCAGCTCCGGCTCGAATTGTTGTAGCCTTCAAGCCAAGTTCCTGCATTATATCCAGACCATACTTCATAGCAAAAACAATACCCTCCTGAACTGCCCTGAATAGATGAGCACGGGTATGAACATTAAAGTTAATTCCACTGAAAACCGCACCTGTCTCGCGATTCTCCAACACTCTCTCAGCACCATTTCCAAAAGGCAGAATAGAGACACCATTACTTCCGATAGGAATAGCATCGGCCATCATATTCATAACATCGTATGTAATGCCATCTGGAGAAATCTGTTTCTTTATCCAGGCATTCATACTACCTGTTCCATTGATGCAGAGCAACATTCCCAAACGAGGATCATCTATCTTATGGTTTACATGTGCAAAGAGATTAACTCTATTCTGAGCATCGTGAGTTAACTTATCCAACACTCCATATATCACACCACTCGTGCCAGCAGTAGAAGCCACCTCGCCAGGTTTGAAGACATTTAATGAAAGTGCATTATTTGCTTGGTCACCTGCTCTATAACACACCGGAGTTCCCTGCTTCAACCCCAAAGCAAAGGCACCATCTGCCGAAAGACCTGCCTGTTTTGAAAAGGTCGGAACAATATCGGGCAGTATTGAACTGCTGAACCCAAAGTAGTCCAACATCTCCTTAGAGATGACCTCACGTTTAAAATCCCACATAATTCCCTCCGATAGTCCCGGGATTGTGGTTTGAATCTCCCCGGTCATACGCATTGCTATGAAATCGCCGGGAAGCATTACCTTGTATATCTTGGAATAGATCTCCGGTTCATGCTCCTTTACCCATGCCAGTTTGCTTGCAGTAAAATTGCCCGGAGAGTTCAACAGATGGTTATGACATATATCCGCCCCTAACACTTTTGCAGCCTCATCGCCATACCCCACAGCTCGGCTGTCACACCATATAATAGAGGGACGCAAAACATTATAGTGTTTATCAACCATCACCAAGCCGTGCATCTGATATGATATTCCAATTGCACGTACCTGATCGCGGTCAATCCCGGAATTGGCCAGCACTGAAGCCGATGCCATACACAAATTGTGCCACCATAACTCCGGATCCTGCTCAGCCCATCCTGGTTTTACCGCCTTCATTTTCATCTCCTGTTTAGGGAAATAGTCAGAAGCTGCACAAACTCCGGTAGCCGCATTTATCAACGAAGCTTTAACCGAAGAGGTTCCTACATCGAAGCCAAGCAAATACATAACTCTATCTATTTAATTTATAAAATAAAATACTCACTAATCGATTTATGATGTACCATATTGTACATCACGTTAGCAAACATCTCTGCCACTGACAAAGTACGAATCTTTGAACATGGACGAGATACCGGAATTGAGTTTGTCAAAACAACCTCTTCAAGTGAAGATGCCTCTATTCTCTCCAGCGCAGGACCTGACAACACTCCGTGAGTTGCAACGGCGCGCACACTGTTAGCCCCCATCTCTTTCAACAAATCTGCAGCCTTGCAAATTGTTCCGGCTGTATCTATCATATCATCAACGATTACAACATCCTTGCCCTCAACATCTCCGATTACTCGCATCTCTGCAACTACATTGGGACGTGGACGACTCTTGTGACATATAATCATATCACAATGAAAATGTTTAGCCCAGCTGTTTGCACGCTTGGCTCCACCCATATCTGGCGATGCAATAGCCAAATTTGGCAAATCCAAACTCTTGATATATGGTATAGTAACGGTAGAACCATACAAGTGATCAACAGGAATATCGAAGAATCCCTGAATCTGGTCTGCATGGAGATCCATTGTAATTACTCGGTCTGCACCTGCAGCAGTTAACAGATTTGCCACCAACTTTGCAGCAATGGTAATTCTTGGACGATCCTTTCTATCCTGACGCGCAAATCCGAAATATGGAATTACCGCAATCACTTTATACGCCGACGCACGCTTAGCAGCATCTATCATCATCAACAACTCCATCAAGTTATCACTCGGCGGCATGGTTGATTGAACAATAAAGACATAGTCTCCACGAACTGTCTCATTGTATGCTGTTACAAACTCTCCATCACTAAAACGTAGCAATGATCTTTCTCCCAAATTTACTCCCAAGGCTTTTGCAATATCCTGGGCGATGTAAGCGCTCTTTTCTCCTGAAAAGACCTTAATTTCGGCACTTCCGGTCATAAAAATCCTGTTTGTAAGGTAAATATGTGTGTTATGAGATGCAAATTTAATTAAACAAACCCAAAAAGGCAATTCTGTTACGCTTTATTTGTTATTTTTGCAACCATGAAAAAACATTTTTTTAAAGCACTTACGTTTTTGCTTTTTTCATCTCTCATTTTTGCATGTTCTGAGGATGAAATTGGCATATATGAGGAGAATTGGATAGTTGACAACTCGAAAGAGGAGTGGGAAAACAATATTACCGCCGGAATACCCGAGTTGTGGGAGACCGGTTTACCTGTCATAGTCATCAACACCCCAGGCAAAAAACCGGTTTTGTACAAAACGTCATGGGTCAATGGAGCATCGTTCGAGTGTTTTAACGCCGACTCAACTATAAACAGTACAGCAACAACACGTATCCGTCTCCATGGTAACTCATCAAGGATGTGTCCGAAGAAATCATACAATCTTGATTTCGATGAAAAGTGCGAGGTACTTGATATGCCACAACACAAACGCTGGATTCTTCAAGCCAACCACTACGACACAACTATGCTACGCAACTCTATTGCACAATGGATGGGCCACAGATTGTGCGATTTTCAGTACAATCCAAGAAGCCAATTTGTTGAGTTAATACTTAACGGAGAGTATCTTGGAACCTACCAACTCATTGAACACATCAGACAGAGTACAAACAGAGTTGAAGATGGATATGTAATTGAATTTGACAACAAGTTTGCCGAAGATGACATTGTCTTTAAAACACCAATAAAAGAGGTGGATGTCAATATTAAAGATCCTGATATCGAGAAAGATAGTCCGGAGTTTAACCATATTAAATTGATTATTGACTCGGTTGAAAAGACTCTTTATGGCAATGATCCGTACAATGCCACCAATGGATACTTCCACATTGCCGATAGGGCAACTTTTGCGGATTTCTATCTTGTAAACGAGATTGCAAAAAATGTTGATGCACGCTTCTACTCAAGCTGCTTTGCCAATCTCACCACTGACGACAAACTGTATATGGGACCGCTATGGGACTTTGATATAGGTTTCGGAAACTATGTCTTTGAGAATCCATACACCATAAACGAGCCTACAGGGCTTTATATGCACAAATGTCCCTGGATAGAGATAATGCTCAAAGAGAACGAATTCAAAAAGATTGTTTCAACTCATTTGCAAAGGTATATAGACAATGAGCAGGCAATTTTAGACTATATTGACGAGATAAGCAACAAAATCATAAACTCGGTAATTCTGAACGAAAGAAAATGGAAACTCTACTCCGCAGAGAATGAAGAGATGAGCGACGACGAGATAAAAGAGGCTTACTTTGCTACTGTAAATCGGCTGAAGCAATGGCTGAGCGACAGATTCAAATACCTTGCGACAAAATACTAAGGTCCTAGTTTTGAATATATCGGTGATTTTCATTAATTTCGTGCCCTAAATTCAACTAGAACAAAGAGGATTAACAAACATACACTATTTATAGATTATAAACGAAATGGAGTATAATTTTAAAGAGATTGAGAGTAAATGGCAGAGCTATTGGCGCGAGAATAAGACCTACAAGGTAAGTTCTGAATCAGATAAGCCAAAGTTCTATGTATTGGATATGTTCCCATACCCCTCTGGAGCAGGACTTCACGTAGGCCATCCTCTCGGATACATTGCATCTGATATCTACTCAAGATATAAAAGATTAAAAGGGTTCAATGTGCTTCACCCTATGGGTTATGATGCATATGGACTTCCTGCAGAGCAGTATGCAATCCAAACCGGACAGCACCCTGCAATCACTACAGATAAGAATATTGCCCGTTATCGCGAGCAGCTGGACAAGATAGGATTCTCTTTTGATTGGGACAGAGAGGTTAAAACCTGCGATCCAAAATACTACAAGTGGACACAATGGACATTTATCCAGATGTTTAACCACTGGTTCAATAAAGATACCCAAAAAGCTGAAACAATTGAATCTTTGGTAGCAACCATAGCCAAAGAGGGAAATGCCGGAATCAACGCCGCATGTTCACAGGACACCCCTGCAATCTCTGCAGAGGAGTGGAACAATATGTCACAGAACGAACAACAGCAGTTCCTGTTAAACTACAGACTGGCATACCTTGCTGATGCTGTTGTAAATTGGTGTCCAAAATTGGGTACAGTGCTTGCAAATGACGAGGTAAAGGATGGATTGTCTGTACGCGGAGGTTACCCCGTAGTTCAGAAAACCATGCGCCAATGGTCATTAAGAGTCTCTGCATATGCACAAAGACTACTTGACGGATTGGAGAAGATTGATTGGTCTGACTCATTGAAGGATATCCAGCGTAACTGGATTGGCCGCTCATTGGGAACAGAGATGATCTTCAATGTTAAAGATTCGGATGTTAAGCTGGAGATATTTACAACTCGTGCCGACACTGTATATGGAGTCTCATTCATGGTTCTGGCTCCAGAAAGCGACTACGTCAAACAGCTGACAACCCCTGATCAGGCAGATGCAGTCAAGGAGTACCTTGACTACGTTGCTAAAAGAACCGAGCGCGAGCGTCAGAGCGAGGTAAAGACTGTAACTGGAGTATTTACAGGATCATACGCTATTAACCCTCTTACCAACGAAGAGATTCCTGTATGGATTAGTGAGTATGTACTTGCCGGTTACGGAACAGGAGCCATTATGGCCGTCCCTGCCCATGACAGTCGCGACTACGCTTTTGCCAGAAAATTCAACCTGCCGATTATCCCGGTTGTAGATAATGGTGGTGAGATTGACCTCTCTGAAAGCTCATACGATGCTAAAGAGGGAAAGATGATCAATAGCGGTGATTTGAACGGCATGGATGTCAAAGATGCTATCAAATACACTGCTGAGAAGGTTGAAAAAATGGGTATCGGTAAGATTAAAATCAACTACCGTCTTCGTGATGCTATCTTCAGCCGCCAAAGATATTGGGGAGAGCCATTCCCTGTTTATTACAAGGATAATCTTCCTTATATGCTTGATGAGAATAAACTGCCACTTACACTACCAGAGATTGACAAATATCTGCCTACCGAGAGTGGAGAGCCACCATTGGGACGAGCAAAGGGATGGACTACCGAGGAGGGATACCAGCTTGAATTGAACACAATGCCTGGATTTGCAGGTTCATCTGCATACTTCTTACGCTATATGGATCCTGAGAATGACAATGCTCTTGTAAGCAAAGAGGCAAACGAGTATTGGAGAAATGTAGATCTTTACCTTGGAGGAGCCGAGCATGCCACAGGCCACCTGATCTACTCACGATTCTGGAATATGTTCCTATATGATTTGGGAGTTGCCTGCGAGGAGGAGCCATTCAAAAAGCTTATTAACCAGGGAATGATTCAGGGACGCTCAAGTTTCGTATACAGAGTACAGGGAACCAATACCTTCGTTTCTGCAGGTTTGAAAGATCAATACGATACCACCGAGATTCATGTTCTTGTTGACTTTGTCAAGAATGACATTCTTGACCTGGAGCAGTTCAAGAATTGGATGCCGGAGTTCAACAATGCTGAATTTATCCTGGAGGAGGATGGCAAATACCACTGCGGACATGCTGTTGAGAAGATGTCAAAATCTATGTTCAATGTGGTTAATCCAGATAATGTAATCGAGGAGTTTGGTGCAGATACACTTCGTCTGTACGAGATGTTCCTCGGACCATTAGAGGCTCACAAACCATGGGATACCAAGGGTATTGACGGAGTTTATAAGTTCCTTAGAAAATTCTGGCGTCTGTTCCACAATGGCGAGGAGTTCTGTGTTAGCGATGAAACTCCGACAGCAGATGAGCTCAAGACACTTCACCGCACAATCAAGAAGATTGAGAACGATATTGAGACCTTCTCATTCAACACCTCAATTCCTGCATTTATGATATGCACCAACGAATTGAGCGCACTGAAGTGTAATAAACGAGCTATTCTAGAGCCTCTTGTTATCACTTTAGCCCCATACGCACCACATATTGCTGAGGAGCTATGGCATGCTTTAGGCAATAGAGAGAGTGTTACCATTGCTACATTCCCAACATGGGACGAGAAGTATCTGATCGAGGCTTCAAAAGAGTACCCAATCAGCTTCAATGGTAAGGTTCGTTTCAAAATGACCTTCCCTGCAACTGCTACTAACCAAGAGATTGAGGAGGCAGTAAAAGCATCTGCCGACACCGCTCGTTGGATTGATGGCAAGAGCATCAAGAAGATGATTATTGTTCCGAACAAAATTGTAAACGTAGTTATCGGATAGATATGAAATCGATGATAAGGATAATGTTTGTTGTTGCGACTCTATTCTCACTGGTCGCAACAACCATTATTCCTCATCATCACCACAATGATGGCGAGACAATTTGCTCTTGCCAACATCAAGAATGTTGCCATGAGTGCCAGGAGAGTTGCCAGCACAATGAAGAGAACGATTGTTCTAACTGCACCTGCAATACTAAAGTAAATATCGAGCAAACCAACCTTATAGCAAAGAGTTCCGTTCTGCAACTTGCTACAGATGTCATCATATCCGAGTGTTGGCCTCCTGCCAATATTGATTTAGAGAATTTCTATAGTGAACAGGGAAATTATCCGCCAAATACAATTTCTAAATATATTGTTTATCTGAAGGGGATAACACTTCGTGCTCCACCGCAATTTTAACTCTTTTATTGGATCAGAAAAAATACGTCATATATGCAATGACGTCAACCATATTATAAAGATTCTTAAAATTGCATTATCATGAATTTCAGAATATTCACAATTGCTGTAGCCATTTGCTACACACTGCTTGGTTGCAAGGGTAATACACACAACCACGACTCACATGAGCATGAACATGCTCACGAGCACGAACAACACAATCACGACCACAATCATGAACACGAGCATGAACACGAGCATGAACATTCTCATGAGCAGAGCGACGTAATCAATTTCACATGTGAACAGGCAGAACTGATAGGTCTTACAACAGAGACCATCAAGGCAGGAGAGTTTACCGATGCTTTTAAAGTTGGAGGAAAAATAGTAAGCGCTCCCGGTGATGCAACTGTAATCGTCGCAAGATCGAGTGGTACCATAAACTTCATCGATACCCATATCAGCGAGGGAATGAAAGTTACAAAAGGCTCCCCAATCATGCAGATTACTCCTGCCGGAACAATTGACGGTAATCCTATTGCTAAAGCCGAGAATGAGTACAAGGCCTCTCTTGCAGATTATAACCGAGCAAAGGAGCTTGTGAAGGATCAGATAATATCGCAACGTGAATATGAGCAGTGTGAACAACGATTCCTTGACGCGCTTAATGCATATAATGATCTGAAGGACGAACATGCAGATGGGAATGTAAATGTAACCTCGCCAATAAATGGCTATATTACAGAGATATTGGTAGATGAAGGAGACTATATAGAAGCAGGTACAATACTTGGAAAAGTATCGCAGAATAACTCTCTTCAAATTATAGCCGATGTAACCGAGAAGAACTATTCACGTCTGAAAAAAATAAAGAGTGCAAACTTCAAAGTGAGTTATAGTCCAAAACTCTTCAAACTATCAGAATTGCAGGGTAAACTGGTTTCATACGGAAGAAACATTGAGACAGATTACGCCTTTATTCACACAACATTCGAGTTTGATAACACAGGGGAGCTAATCCCGGGCAGCTACGCTGAGATATATCTACTGGCAGAGTCACAGCCCAACACAATCTCGGTACCGGTATCAGCACTACTTGAGGAGCAAGGACTCTACTTTGTCTACATAATGACCGGACACGACCAGTATAAAAAAGTTCAGGTTGAGACAGGTGGCAATAACGGAGAGCGTATAGAGATTCTCAAAGGATTAAAGAACGATGAGATTGTCGTGACCAAAGGTGTCTACAATCTGAAACTTGCCGAAAAGGCTTCGATAATTCCTGAAGGCCACAGCCATAATCACTAATATCGAGAGCTATGCTGAATAGAATTATAAAATTCGCTTTGAATAACAGATTGGTTATTCTTGCGATATCACTTCTGCTATTGGGCATCGGTACATACACGGCCTTCAACATGGAGGTTGATGTCTTTCCCGATCTCAATGCCCCACGTGTCGCCGTTATGACAGAGGCAAAAGGAATGGCTCCTGAAGAGGTTGAGCGTCTAGTAACCTTCCCTATTGAAACAGCGGTAAACGGAGCGACAAATGTACGACGTGTACGTTCGTCATCGACTACAGGATTCTCTATTGTATGGGTTGAGTTTGATTGGGGAACAGACGTATACCGTGCCAGACAAATAGTATCGGAGAAACTCTCATTGGTGGGCGAGGAGCTGCCCGACTACATCGGGAAACCGGTGATGGGGCCTCAATCATCTATATTGGGCGAGGTTATGATTATCGGTCTGACCTCCGATTCAACATCACTAATGGATCTTCGCACCTATGCTGACTGGACCATTCGCCCACAACTGCTTGCCACAGGAGGCGTAGCTCAGGTTGCTGTGTTGGGTGGCGATGTCAAAGAGTTCCAGATACTACTCCGTCCCGAATTGATGAAACACCATAACGTAACTCTCGATGGAGTTATGGCAGCTATTGATGGTATGAACACAAACTCATCCGGAGGTACTCTGTATGAGTATGGTAACGAGTACCTGATTCGAGGCGAGGTTTCAACCACAAACATTGATGAACTTGGTAAAAATCCAATCATTACTGAAGGTGGCAATGTGGTTCTTCTGGAGCAAATTGCCAATATCACCATTGGAGGCGAGAGACCGCAAACCGGTCTTGCTTCAAATCGCGGTAAGGCAGCTGTACTGCTAACTGTAACCAAACAGCCTAACACTGGAACAATAGCGTTGACCGACCAGATTCTTGAGCGACTGGAAAAAATTAAAGGTACACTGCCTGCCGATATCAAAATAGATACCGAAATTTTCCGTCAATCATACTTTATTCAAAACTCGATAGACAATATCCAAAAGGCCCTGCTCGAGGGAGGTATATTCGTTGTTATTGTTCTATTTATATTCCTAATGAATGGCAGAACAACAATAATCTCGCTTATAACTATTCCCCTTTCGCTCCTTATCACCATTTTGGTGATAAAAGCTATGGGCATGACAATCAACACCATGAGCATTGGAGGAATGGCCATCGCTATCGGATCTTTGGTTGACGATGCCATTGTTGATGTTGAAAATGTATATAAACGCCTCCGCGAAAACCGAATGAAGAGTACCGAAGAACGCAAGAGTGTATTATCGGTTGTTTACGAGGCCTCAAAAGAGGTTCGTCTGCCTATTCTGAACTCTACATTCATCATAGTTGCCAGTTTTGTTCCGCTATTCTTCCTATCGGGAATGGAGGGCAGAATGTTGGAGCCTCTTGGAATTGCATTTATTGTTTCGCTCTTTGCCTCTACCGGTGTTGCTCTTACCCTGACCCCTGTACTTTGCAGTTATCTCCTTGGTAAAGATATCAGCGATAAAGTCGAGAAAGAGCCAGTTATTGCATCAGCTATCAAAGGCATTTATATGAGGAGTCTTGATTTTGTGCTGAATCACAAAAAAGGAGTTCTATCTGTAACTGCTACACTATTCATTGTAGCGCTCGCCCTATTCTTTACATTTGGACGCAACTTCCTGCCTCCTTTCAATGAGGGGTCTTTCACTATCAATATCAGCACATTACCAGGAATATCACTTGAAGAGTCGGATAAGATTGGACGAGAGGCAGAAAAGTTATTACTTACTATCCCGGAGATCAAAACTGTTGCAAGAAAGACAGGAAGAGCTGAGTTAGACGAACATGCTCTTGGAGTAAATATGTCAGAGATTGAGGCTCCATTTGAACTGAAAGAGCGAAGCAAAGAGGAGGTTATGGCTGAGATTCGTGAAAAGATCAAACTTCTTCCCGGGGTTAATCTTGAGATTGGTCAACCCATATCGCACAGAATAGACGCAATGCTATCGGGGACTCAATCCAGTATAGCAATAAAACTATTCGGTAGCGATCTGACCACCATGTTTACTCTTGGCAATCAAATCAAACAGGCAATTGCCCATGTTGAGGGTATTGGAGACTTGAATGTAGAGCAACAGATTGAGCGTCCACAACTTGTCATCAAACCTAAACGTGAAATGCTTGCAAAATATGGTATCTCGCTTTCACAATTTGCTGACTATGTCAATGTATTGCTTGCCGGTGAAAGTGTATCACAGGTTTACGAAGGTAATCGTTCATTCAATCTCACTGTCAAGGTAGATAACCCGGAACGTGCTACTATCGAGAATATCAAGGGAATTTTTGTTGATGGCGCAAATGGAGTTAAGGTTCCATTTGAGCAGATTGCAACCATTCAGATTGCTGATGGACCGAACACTATCAATCGCGAGAATGTAGAGAGAAAAATTGTTATCTCTGCCAATGCCTCAGGACGGGATGTAGGTAGCGTTGTAAAGGATATTCAGAATATTGTAGAGGCTGAAATCACTCTGCCCGAAGATTATCGTATTGAGTATGGAGGTCAGTTCGAAAGCGAGAGAGCTGCATCGAAGATTCTGTTAATCTCGTCAATATTCTCTATACTGGTTATTTTTATGTTACTCTACAACCAATTCAAGAACTTTACCCAGGCAGGACTGGTTCTGTTAAATCTGCCATTGGCCCTGATTGGAGGAGTATTTGCAATTTGGTTTACAGACAAAATTATAAGCATCCCTGCCATTATTGGTTTTATATCGCTATTTGGTATTGCTACCAGAAATGGAATGTTGCTTATTGAACGATTCAACGAGTTGCAAAATGAGGGAGTATCGCTAATAAAAGCAGTTAAAATGGGATGCGCAGACCGATTGGCTCCAATTCTTATGACAGCCCTGACATCAGCACTCGGACTGCTTCCATTAGCACTTGGAGGCGAACTACCCGGCAATGAGATTCAAAGTCCAATGGCAAAAGTTCTGCTTGGCGGTCTGCTAAGTTCAACTCTTCTAAACGGATTTGTTGTACCAATAAGCTATATATTTGTTTCAAAAAGAGGTAGAAAGGAGGATAAAGATGAGATTTCTGAATAAAATAGTAACAACAGCTTTACTTTGCCTTGCTCTGTTTGGTACAGAGGGTATCTATGCTCAGGATAGTGACGCTATACTTAAAAGCATCGAACAGAATAATCTGCTACTGCAGGCCTACAGAGCAGAGACCGATGCTGAGATGCTGGAGAACCGTACAGGTATTACCCTATCAAACCCAGAGGTCGGATTTAACTACTTATGGCTTCCCCCTGCTGAGGGCAATACCCGGCAGGACATAAACGTTAGTCAGGCATTTGATATTGCAACAATATCGGGTATACGTAAAAAACTGGCAGGCAAAAGCAATGAGATTCTTGAAGAGGAGTATCGCGAAGAGAGAATTGCGACACTACTATCTGCTAAAATAACTCTGATAAATCTGACAAGAGTGAATGCGCTCATCAATATTATGGAGCGCAGAGAGGCAGAGGCCAAACAACTTTCAGAGATGTATCAAACCGGAATTGAAGAGGGGCACTATACCATTATTGAACACAACAAAGCCCTGATTAATGCAATAAACATCAATACAGAGTTGCAAAGTCTGAATATGGAACGACAACAACTGCTTACACAATTGCAATTCATGAATGGAGGTATTGCCGTACAATATAACGACACTACATTTGAGAATCTGCTACCTCCAACCAATTTTGATGAGTGGTATAACCAAATAGAGGAGCGCCTTCCACTATATGCGGCAGCACGAAAAGCTACGGAGTTGAGTAGCAAGAGTGTCACATTAAGCAAAATGGAGGGTTTACCGGAAATATCTGCCGGCTATATGAGTGAGGGGCTAAAAAAGGGAGAGAAGGCACATGGTATCACTCTGGGCATATCTATCCCGTTATGGGCTAACAAGAACAATATCAAACAGGCCAAAGCTGCAGAGAGGGCAAGTCGTCTTCATGAACAGAGTGTTGAACAACAGCTATATTACACACTCTACTCACAATATGAAAAGTGCAAAACTTTAAATAGGAATGTAGTACAACTTCGAGAAGGGGTCAATAGTGCCAACCACACATCCAAACTGCACAAAGCATTGATTGTGGGCCAGATATCTCTAACTGACTACATTGTTGAGATGGAGATGATTTACGATATGTTTACTCAACTATTCACCCTTGAGAGTGAATACCAGACGGCTCTTGCAGAACTACGGGCGGTAGAGCTGTAAAACCTGAATTATTTAGAATCTGTTTAAAATTTAAATAGATTGTTACAAAAAAAGAGACTGTCAACTGATTTGTTTGACAGTCTCTTTTATAAACATTGTATAACAACTACTATATTCTGGTCTGTGCTGCCCGAAAGAAGAGAATTTATTTATCCTCTTTGCTCTCTTCAAGTTTTAGCTTATTAACATCCATATCACTCTCATACTCCATAATCTCCCATAGAGGCTCAGTCTTGAATATCTTACGGGCAACACTCTTCTGCATTGTTAAAAGTAGAGCCGGCAACAGAATCAGATTCGACACCATTGCTGCGAAGAGAGCTGAACAGGTCAATACACCCAAAGCCAAAGTTCCTCCAAAATCAGAGAGGCAGAAAATTCCAAAACCGCACAAAAGTATAATGGAGTTGTAAATCACACTCTGACCGGTTTCACGCAGAGATCTTATCACCGATGTTGACATATTCCATCCATAACTCTGCAACTCCTGTCTATACTTGGCCAGGAAGTGTATTGTTGAGTCTACGGTAATTCCAAAAACAACACTGAACACCAACACCGTTGATGCCTTGATTGGCACGCCGAAGAATCCCATAATTGCAGCAATAACAATCAGTGGTATCATATTTGGAATCAGGGCTATGAATACCATCCTCTTACTTCTGAACATCAGCGCAATAAAACCTGAGATAAGCACGATTGCCAACAATACCGAACTGAACAGGTTATTTATCAGATACTCATTTCCACGGAAATGTATGATACTTGAACCGGTAACCTTGACATCATACTTCTCTGGCGGGAATATCTCTGCCGCCGTAGCATAGACAAATGCCTCCTTTTCTGCCATTCGTTTGGTTCCAATATCCTTAACTCTGAAACTCAAACGGGCAGTCTGCTGGGTGCTGTCAATAAATGATTGAGCATACGAATTAAAACCTCCGCCCTCGCCTACACTATTACCCATATATCTCATGATAAAATTCTTGGTGGTATTTGTAGGCAATTTGTAATATGAACTCTTTCCATTGTAAAAGGCCTGGTTAGCAAACTTTGCAGCAGCAACCAACGAAATTGGTTTGGAAATATCCTCATCTGCAGTCAAACGCTCGGAGAGAGTATCCAGCTTTCGCAAATTTAAGACACTCAACACCTGTCTTGGTCTTTTTGTATCCACAGTAACCTCAAGTGGCATCAATCCGTCAAAATTCTCCTCAAAAAATGCCAGATCCTGTTTGATAGGATCGTCATCCTGAAGGTCATCAACCATATATCCTGTAGTCTTCATTAGACTAACTCCTATTCCGCACAGAAAAACCAAAAGTATTGTTGACAGGTACACCACATGTCTGTGACGTAATATTGCTCCGGTCAGTCGTTTCAAACTCTTGGAAACAATAGGATTATCAAGATGCTTGATATGCTTTGTGTCGGGAGCAGGGAGATAACTGAAGATTGTCGGTATCAAGATTATTGAAACCACAAAAATCATAATTATACTCAACAGAGCAACCTCGCCAAACTCAACCAAAACCCTGCTGGAGGTAATCATAAAGGTTGCAAAACCTGCAGCTGTAGTAAGATTTGAAAATAATGTAGCAGTACCAACCTTGCTGACAATAGCCTTCAAAGCATGTATCTTATCACCCTTCTTCATGTAATCGGCATGGTACTTATTGATCATATATACGCAGTTCGGGATACTTATGACTATAATCAATGGCGGCAGCATTGCTGTCAACAGGGTAATCTTAACTCCCAGTATTCCCATAAAACTAAGTGTCCACAATACACTTATCATTACAATACATGAACAGAAAAATACCACTCTGTATGACTTGAAGAACAGGTACAAAACAATATTAGTAATAAGCAGAGATAGGAGTATGAAGAGGTACATCTCAGCCTTAATCATCTCAGCATTTACCACTCGGATATATGGCATTCCCGAATAACGGATCTTCACATCATATTTATCGGCAAACTCTTCAGAGAAAGCCTTTAATGACTTTACCAGATTGACTCTTTCGGGCGAGGCCATTACGTCGGCACTAACCGTGATCATCATGGCGTAGGTGCCACTTTTTTTGTTGATCAGCATCCCATCATAGAAGGGCAGATTCTCTACAATATTAACAAGAGAATCCAACTCCGCTTTCGTCTCTATCTTATCGGGGAATATTGGGGCAACGGTAAATTTATTAGCCTCGCTATCCTTATTCAGATTGAAGGTATGCGTAATAGAAACCAATGCAGATACACCATTAACGGACATAATATTACGCTCCATCTCCAGCCAGTCATTTATCTTATCCAGTTCATAGAAGTTACTATCCTGAACTGCCAAAACAATAACATTACCCTCCTGACCGAAAGTCTGTCTGAACTCCTGATACATTATGTATGCAGAGTCGGTACGAGGCAAGAGATCAGCACTCTCGTACGACATCTCAACTTTAAAAATCTGGGTAGAGACTAACAATGTACACAATAGGGTTCCTATTATGTATTTTAATCTGTTATTTAACAGACTATCCGCAAATTTGCCCCACATATCCTTGCTATTAATTTTGAAAAATCACTCTTTTAAACCTTTTTAGGTATTTTCACATCTACCAAGAGGCAAAATTACAAAATTTTCAGTATTTTTGCGAACAAATTGGTTGCGTAGTTCAATGGATAGAATAGAGGTTTCCTAAACCTTAGATTCGGGTTCGATTCCCGGCGCGACTACAAAACTATATTCCTACAACACATATGTACACATTTAAAGAGTTGCGCGACATTATTCAAAGAGAATTGGATCGTGCTGATTATGTGGAGTACCCGGAGCAACTGTTTGAGCCGGTTCGTTATTTGATAGCAGATAGTGGCAAACGCCTGAGACCGGTAATTGCCCTTATGTCGTACAATCTTTTCCACGAAGATATTACACCCGCACTTAAAAGTGCAATCGGTATTGAAATTTTCCATAACTATACTCTTCTACATGATGACGTTATGGATGATGCACCAATACGCAGAGGTTTACCAACCGTTCACCAGAAATGGAATAAAAATGTAGCCATTTTAAGTGGCGATGCCGCTGCGATTGTTGCATATCAGCATATTGAACATTGCGAAGATAAATATCTGCGAAAGGTAATCACCTTCTTCAACCAGATGGCAATGGATATATGCAAAGGTCAGCAACTTGATATGGAGTTTGAGACCCGCAACGATGTTACCGTTGATGAGTACATTCGCATGATTTACTGGAAGACCTCGGTACTTCTTGCAGGAAGTATGCGTCATGGAGCTCTGATTGCCGGTGCAAGCGAGGAGATATACAATGCTCTGTACGATTTGGGTGGGAGCTTAGGTCTGGCTTTCCAATTACAGGATGATTATCTGGATGTATACGGCGATGAGGCAACTTTCGGAAAGCAGATCGGCGGAGATATTACAATCAACAAAAAGACCTTTATGCTTATCAAGGCCCTCGAACTGGCAGATGATGAGCAGCGCGCAGAGTTGCAATACTGGATCTCGCTGAAAGAGTTTGATAAAGCCGAGAAAATTCAGGCAGTAACTGCACTGTATAATGCTATTGGTATTAAAGAGATTGCATTGACCGAAATTGCCAATTACCTTGTGCAGTGCAAAGAGATTCTAAGAAACATCCCTATCGAAGAGGAGAGGAAGAGTGGTTTTTATGAGATGATTTCGCTTCTTGAGGGAAGAAATACTTAACTGTAATGGAGGATAAACAACTATTGTTAGATAAACGCTATTTGCGAATGGCAAAAATATGGGCAGAAAACTCATATTGCGAGCGACGTCAGGTAGGTGCCCTGCTTGTCAAAGACAACTCCATTATATCGGACGGATATAATGGTACCCCATCTGGTTTTGAAAATATTTGCGAGGGCGAGGACGGCAAGACAAAACCCTACGTTCTGCATGCCGAAGCCAACGCCATAACAAAAGTTGCCAAATCCAACAATAACAGCAACGGAGCCACTATATACGTTACAACAGCACCATGTATTGAGTGTGCTAAGTTGATAATTCAAGCCGGCATCAAGCGGGTTGTCTTTTCTGAAATGTACAGATATGATGATGGAATAGAGCTGCTTAAGAGAGCCGGAATAGATGTAAATTGCATAGAGAATGAGATATAAAAATAGTAAATACATAATAGTAATTCCAATAATCATAGCTGTCTCCTTTTGGGCAGGTATGTTCGTAAACAAAACCAACTACTCAATAGAGTCGGTACTGAGTGGAGGCGTTCAACACACTATGCCTACAAACAAAATTGGGGCAATTATGAATATGATTCATACCTCGTATGTTGATTCGGTGAATGTCGATTCATTGGAAGAGAGTGCTATTAACCATCTCATTAAAGAACTTGATCCGCACACTGCCTATCTTACAGCAAAGGAGATGGAGAAAGCCAATGAAGAGCTGGTTGGCAATTTCGGAGGAGTAGGCATCCAATTCTACTCATTTCAGGATACCATTGTAGTTGTAAATGTCATTAAAAACGGCCCATCCGAGCGAGCAGGTATTTTGTCCGGCGACCGCATCATTAAAGTTGGAGACACTGTCGTTGCAGGTGTAAAGTATAAGACCGACAATGCTATGAAGCTTATGCGCGGAGAGATTAACACTGATGTTCAATTGACAATCTTCCGTAAAACAACCGGCGACACTCTTGTAACAAAAGTAACACGAGGTTCTATTCCGGTCAGCAGTGTTCCTGTATCATATATGATGAACGATACCCTGGGCTTTATCAAAGTTGACTTCTTTGGAATGCAGACCTATAACGAATTTATTGACGGAGTCAACAAACTGCTTCGCCAGGGTATGACACATCTTATTGTTGATATGCGAGGCAATGGCGGAGGAGTTATGTCTATTGCCGTCCGTATGGTAAATGAGTTTCTACCAGAAAACCGACTGATACTCTACACTCAAGGCAAGAGCGTCCCACGCTCGGACTACAAATCAAATGGACGAGGGGTTTATCCCGAACTTCCATTGACAGTTCTGATTGACGAAAGCAGCGCATCTGCAGCCGAGATCTTCGCAGGAGCCCTTCAGGACAATGACCGTGCTCAGATCATCGGACGACGCTCATTCGGAAAGGGTTTGGTACAGGAACAGTGTGTTCTGCCTGATGGCTCTGCTCTGCGTCTGACAATAGCTCGTTATTACATCCCTTCCGGCAGATGTATTCAAAAACCATATGAATTGGGAGAGGATGGTAAGAAGGACTACTATATGGAGCTTATGACACGCATCGAACATGGAGAGTTCTATCAGGCTGACAGTGTTAAGTTCGATGAGTCTCAAAAATTTGAAACTCTTGGAGGCCGAACCGTATATGGCGGAGGAGGTATTATGCCGGATATATTTGTACCTGCCGATACAACAAACTATACAGACTACCTGTATGAACTTGTATCCAAACAGCACATATACAACTACACATTTATCTTCATGGATAAACACCGCTCTGAGTTGGTTGGAAAAGTGGCAAATTGGCAAGAACTTCAAGAGTACCTTAAGCAATTTGATCTGGTCGCTGATGTAGTTGCCTATGCTAAAAAGAGTGGGGTCCCGGTAAACAGAAAAGAGCTTGAGGAGTCACGCCACATTATCCGCATAATGACAGAGGCACACATCGCTCGCCACCTGTTTGATAATGAGGGATTTTATCCCATATATGACGAAATCGACACAACCCTGCAACAGGCGATTGATCTTATCTGATATAAATAACAAAACTGTCTCAAATCACGAGGGTGCCTAACAAATTTTTTAGACACCCTCGTTAAACAACTTCTTTTCTTATAGTGCATTCAAACTCTTGATTGCATCATCCAGTAACTTGGATGTTCCTATACGGAACAAATCGGGAGTAATCCACTCCTCGCCCAGTATATAACTGACAATAGAGCGATACTTTAAGGCAGAAACGGTAGTTGAAACACCTCCTGCCACCTTAATACCTACCTTCTTGCCATAGAGCTCATAATAGTGTCTGGCTGCCGATGCCATAACATAAACCGCCTCTGGAGTTGCATTGACAGCCACCTTACCTGTTGAGGTTTTTATAAAGTCAGCTCCGGCATGCATAGCTATCAGCGAAGCCGTGAAAATCAACTTCAAATCATTCAACTCTCCAGTTTCAAGGATAACTTTCAACTTAACTCCGTTACACTCGTTACGTAATTCACATAACTCCTGGAAGACCTCCTCATATCTACCCTCTATCATCTTGCCGACAGGGATAACTATATCCACCTCATCTGCGCCTGACAGAATTGCCATTCTGCACTCCATTCTCTTAACCTCGAAGAATGTCTGTGACGCAGGAAATCCGGCAGCCACTACTGCACACTTGATACCTGTTCCCTGCAATCCCTTGCTGACAATTGACGCATAATTCGGGAATACACAGATGGCAGCCGGACGCTCCTCTATTCTTGAACACTTTGAATTTAACGCATAAACGAACTGCTCCACAGACTCCTCGGTATCGCGAGATGTCAATGTGGTATAATCCATACATCTGATACAATCCTTTATTCCTTCGGGAGTATATTGTAATTTGAGACCTCGTTCAATAACACTCTCAATGTCAAAGCGGGCTCTCTCCTCAATTCCGTCAAAAACAAATTTCTCTAAAATAGTAACAATTCCTTCCATGATAATTTGATTCAAAATCTAACCACAAATGTAATTAAAAATATCGTTAAAATAATTACCTTTACAATTGAAAAAAGGTTCAAGATATGGCAGTGAAAGATAGTAAAGAGACCCCCCTGATGAAACAGTACTATGCAATGAAATCAAAGTACCCTGATGCACTGATGTTGTTTCGTATGGGAGATTTTTATGAAACATTTGGCGAGGATGCAGTCAAGACAGCAAAGATTCTTGGCATTACCCTGACACACAGAAACAGCGGTAACCCGGGATCAAGCGAATTGGCCGGATTCCCACACCATGCAATTGACACCTATCTGCCCAAATTGGTCAGAGCGGGGCTGCGCGTTGCCGTATGTGAACAACTTGAAGATCCCAAAAAGACCAAAACGCTGGTCAAACGCGGTGTTATTGAACTTGTTACCCCGGGAGCATGCTATGGGGACTATGCAACAGACACCCGCACCAACAACTTCCTGGCTTCGGTATATTACAAAAAGGGAGAGACGGCACTTGCACTGCTTGACCTTGCAACCGGAGAGTTTCTGACAACCGAAGGTACAGAGAATGAAATAATACAGTTAATTAACGGATTCTCGCCCAAAGAGGTCATCTATCCAAGAGGAAGCGAAGAGAAGTTTGAGTCCCTGTTTGGATCTAAATTTTACAAATACCCTGTTGAGGAGTGGTTCTTTGACTCTTCGTCGGGACGAGAGCGCCTCCTTAGGCAATTAGGAGTCATCTCACTTAAAGGCTTTGGTATCGAGGAGATGAAGATGAGCATCTCTGCGGCAGGGGCAATACTTGGCTATCTGGAATTAACAAAACATGACTCAATACAGCACATAACATCTATCTCAAAGATTGATCAGGCATCGCACCTGTTACTGGATAAATTCACGCTGCGGAACCTTGAGATTGTATATCCCGCATTTGAAGGAGGAAGTTCATTGGCCTCAATAATTGACAAATGCGAAACACCTATGGGTTCAAGAATGTTGCGTAGATGGTTATGCATGCCTCTAAAATCCCCACAGGAGATTGCCAAACGTCAAGGCATTGTAACCGCCCTATACTCGGATTCCGATATTTCAGAGGAGTGTGGTGACAACCTCCGTAAAGTAGGCGATCTGGAGAGATTGGCATCGAAGATTGGAGTTGGCAGAATTTCTCCTCGGGAGATGAATCAGTTAAAAGAGTCGCTTGCAACGATTCCTGCAATAAAGGAGATGTGCACGAAGAGTGAATCTCCTGAATTGATGGCTATATCGGAACAGTTGATTCCCTGTAACTCGCTTGTTGAGAGTATTTGTTCTAAACTCAAGCCCGACGCACCCACGATGCTCAACAAAGGCAATGTCATAGCCGAAGGGGTATCTGCCGAACTGGATGAGTTGCGCCAACTTTCAATCAACGGCAAAGAGTTACTCCTGCAGATGCAGCAACGCGAAATTGAGGCAACAGGAATTCCAACTCTGAAAATTGGCTTTAACAACGTATTCGGATACTATATAGAGGTATCAAAGAGTTATCGTGACAAGACTCCGGAAAACTGGATTCGAAAACAGACTCTGGTAAACGGAGAGCGCTTCATAACTCCGGAGCTAAAAGAGTATGAAGTCAAAATTATGGGAGCCGAGGAGAGGATTTCCGAATTGGAGAGTGAAATATATAACAATCTGCTCTCTGAGGCAGGGGGATATATCAAACATATCCAGGCCAATGCCCACACCTTGGCAACTCTTGACGTACTTACCTCATTTGCAAAATGTTCAAGACAATACAACTATACAAAACCGATTGTCGATGACTCAGACATCATTGATATTAAAGAGGGACGTCACCCGGTAATCGAACAGATACTGCCTCCCGGAGAGGAGTACATATCAAATGATTTACTGTTAAATCAGAGTGATCAGCAGATTATTATCATAACCGGCCCTAATATGGCTGGAAAATCGGCTTTTCTACGTCAAACAGCTCTTATAGCCATACTGGCTCAATGTGGTTGCTATGTACCTGCCAAATATGCCAGAATTGGATACCTTGACAAAATATTTACAAGAGTGGGAGCCTCGGACAACATATCGCAAGGAGAATCAACATTTATGGTTGAGATGAACGAGGCCGCCTATATTCTAAACAATATATCAGACAGGTCGCTCATACTTTTTGACGAACTTGGACGAGGGACCTCTACATACGATGGAATCTCTATTGCATGGGCAATAGTTGAGTCTCTGCACGAGAATCCTAAACATCGTGCCAAGACACTTTTTGCTACCCACTACCACGAATTGAACGAGATGGAGCGCTCATTCAAAAAAATCCGGAACTTCAATGTATCGGTGAAAGAGTTGGGAGGCAAAGTAATCTTCCTAAGAAAACTGATTCCAGGAGGTTCCGAACACTCATTCGGTATTCAGGTTGGAAAGATGGCCGGACTTCCTGTTTCTGTTACCCAACGTGCAACAGAAATCCTGAAACAGTTAGAGAGTGGCAATAAAGAGAAGGACATGAATAGTGTTGCAGATAAACGTGAAGGGCTCCAGCTAAGTTTCTTCCAGCTTGATGACCCTACCCTGCGCCAAATCCGCGATGAAATCATCAATATAGATATCAACAACCTTACTCCGGTAGAGGCTTTGAACAAACTCAACGACATTAAGAAGATATTGGGATAACTACTAAAACTAAGGGGTGTCAAACGAACTGATTTGACTCCCCTTAATAGTAGATATTGTATCACAATTGGTTTCCAATAGCAAGAGTAATGACACATTAGCGTAACTGGGATCAAAATACCAGCTTTTCAACTTTGTAAATTGGTTCTCCCTTTTCAGTTACACCCTCAATAACAAGAAGATAGTTGTAATTTTCTCCACGAGCAGCAGTCGGGAATGTAAATAGATAACGATCATCGCTCTTTAAATTTATATTGGGTAACCAATAACGAGTTATCTTCTCATCAATCTTATCTTTTTGAAGTTCTGTAAGATTCTCATATGAAGGTTTATAGAACAATGAGGGCTTTTGGGGGGCAAAAGGTATGATAATCTGTTTGTCCCACGAATACTCCTTATATGGAGTTACTGTATTATCAACAAGATATTGAAATTTGGCATCTCCAACTCTTGCCATATTGTACAAAGAGACCTTAGAACCTAATATTTGAAATGCATCTTCATTTCGGATATCATAAGAGTGTATAGGGGAATTCTCATTTAGAACGACTCTCTCTCTCTTCCATTTATCAACAATTACCCTTACCCCCTCCGGAGTTTCTAAAGTCATTTGACGAAGTAGAGGATTTAACCCCATTGCATGATCTAAAGATATAAAGAAATTAAATGCTTTTGGAGACGTGGAATATGAATATTGAGGCTCTAAATCTTCTGAGATAAAATGATACATTTTCCTCTCATCTTTAGTACCATAACTTTCTATGGTATTTATTCCACGCATAAAACTCTCACGACTTCTATCTTCAGACAATTTTATAGCCATCTGTTCCGGTGTCAATCGAAGAAAACTTTTTACACTAACACTTCCCAATGTACTTATTCGTTCTCCGTTATCGGCAAATACATAATTCTTTGCATATTTGTTATAGAACTTTTTATCATCATTCATAAGGGAGTATGAGTAGCTATTTAATGAGTATTTCTTGAATTCAGTTGCATCTAACAAAACTTCCAGATTCCATGGCATTTTATCTTTAGCATAGGCTTGAACCACAAAAACGGTTCCCTTATCATACCATAAATTATCCAGAACAAAGCTTCCATCCTCATCTGTTTCAATCTTTGCGCTAGCACCATTGTATCCGGTTAAGACAACTGTAGCCGCTGTAGTTTTTTTGCTTAATAAGCGTTTCACTCTACCGCTGATAAACGGCCCTCGCTCCATATAGTATTCATTTGAGATGCTAACATTGTTTTTCAAAAGATTGGAAACATCAAAACGGCTCCATCCTTGCGTAAGCATCAAAGCCTCCATACCCTTTTGACGCTGATTGTTGGATGTGTTGTAATAAAAGCCTGGAGACTCTATATAACCTTTTAAATCACTTGTTAAATATTGGTACGCCTCAATACCTCCGTTACTCTCATCTACTACTCCTTTTCCCGTATTAATAACGCTGACAGAAATATTTGCAGTCTCGTTATTGTCATTCATATATTTTAATGCAATAGGGAAAGCCTTGCGGCTGTTGTCATTTGACAAGGATCCATTATATCCTATATCAACATCTGCATAGCGATCAGAGTAGTGATAACATAGGCGCTCACTATAGGTATTACCCAATGTATCACACAATATTACATGTATTATTCCCTCTGGAACAGGTTCAACATCTAATGATATGTTTGAGTATTTATTTGCCGGTAAGGCATAGAAAAGCAACCCTCGGGAATGCATCAGAACAAAGCAATTCTCAACCAGATGGTTATACTTTTCATCAGATAGGATATTGTAGGATATTTTATCCTTGGAACAATCTACACTCAATGCAATGCCCTCCTCTGCAACAGGAAGCTGAAATGTCTTTTCATTTCCTTTTGCATTTTTAAGTTTGGCTATATACGTTATTGAACTATCGGCTAATAACTCAATTACTCCCATGCCAAGTTCATTGCTTGATATCGAGGTTAGGCGTTTGCCATTATTGTCATAAATTGCACCATTTACAGGTACTGCTCGTCCATCCCTGCCAACCGACTTAAAACCTATTCGCTGACTAAATCCATTGATAAAGGCTCCTCCCTCCGGGAAAAATTGTACATCAAAATCCTCAATTGTGCCAGGAATATCCTCATATCCTTCAAAATCCCAATTTGATTCTATTGAAAATTTCAACCATATCTTATCAGCATATGGATCATCAACCACTATACGACAACGGCCATTGTAACCGGTGTTGGCCAAAATAGGAATATTATCTCCATTAGGTGTCGGTATATAATAATGAAATTTCACATTATCATACCGCTCATTCAAATGATTTACAAAGGAAACTGATAATACTCGCTTGCCATCTTCTCCGGCACGTTCAACGGTGATATTGCTCTTTATCTTGTGGTCAAAAGGATTTATAAGGCGTATTCGTTTTTTATAAATAAAGGCTTCATCGTCATTCTGTTGCCAATATGTATATGCCCGTAAAAAATACTCCCCCTGCCGTAAACTCTCATGAATAGGGATATAACCTGTAAAATAGGTTACAGAATCCGGTCGTCCGATTTTCTCTCTATGAAATACAGAATCACTTCTATCAACAATATCAATATACATAAATCGACTATAATCAACCGGCAGATTGGTTACCGCCGAAGTAAGGTAAGCGGTAAACCATATGGTGTCGCCTAACAAGCAACTCTCCTTATCTGTGCGAAGATATAGTTTTTCACACATTGTTGATTTACAGTAGTCATCGAAAAGATCAGAAACTGCTTGTTCAAATGGAAGTGAATCTGAAAGTAATAGTGCCCGAGTCTCAACTATTGGTTCCCAGCGTTTTTTCTTCTTATCGCGTTTTTGAGCATCCACCGCAAAAGGATTCGTCAGCACTGATATAACAATCCAATAAAGCACTATATTAATACATCGTTTCATAATAGTAGTTTAATGATTAATCTGCATGACCCTTGTAATCAAATCACCATTCGCAAGTATATCTTTTTTTATTTAAATATGCAATATTATACCTAAAAAAGTTTTTATTATTAAACTTTTACAACATTCATAAAAAACAAGGGGATGTCTAACAAGTTTGTTAGGTACCCCCTGATTTGAGAAGTTGTATAACAAGTGCTGATTTTAGGCCTGCGAAGCCCGAGAAAGCGCAGTTTACTCAAGGTAAATGAGCATTTCGAGGGCGAGTAAAACGACAAAGCTCCTTGTTATACAGCTTCACTATATATCGGTCAGAATAGTAATTTACTTCTCGCGAACCATACGGATAATTGCCACATTGTTAATTGGACGATCAAGAGAGTCTGTCTCGACTGCAGCAATGGCATCCACCACCTCTTGTCCCTCTATCACCTCGCCAAATACGGTATATTCACCATCAAGGTGTGGAGAACCTCCGATTGTTGTATATATTTCACGTTGCTCATCGGTCAGAGTCAATGGACAATCCGAACGCCATGTAGAGTTAATTTTATCCACTAATGAATCCAACTCACCCGGACGGAATACCTTTCCCTCGAAAAGACAGAATTGAGAACCGCTTGACTCCCTGTTCGGATTTACATCATTACCCTGACGAGCCGCATTTACCGCACCCTTTTTATGATATTTGCCAGGAATTATCTCGGCAGGAAGTGTATAACCTACATCATTGCTTCCCAACGGCTCACCCGGAGCAGCTGTTTTTGAATCTGGATCTCCAAACTGATCCATAAAATTATCTATAACTCTATGAAATAACACACCTTCATAGAAGTTAGAATCTACCAGCTTAAGGAAATTATCCCTGTGAATCGGTGTCTCGTTGTAAAGTTTAATCTTTACATTACCCATTGTTGTTTCAATTCTTACTACCGGCTCGGCAGGTGTACAAGCTGCAATCATCGTTGCAAAAAGCACACATACAATCAGTACTCTTTTCATAATCTATCTGCTTTAATTTATTTTTACTCCATTGTTCTTTTCAGCACCCAACAATCCTTATACTTAGGTCTCTTTACAGCCAGAGAGTCACGGGCTTCTGTTGCAAGAGCCATGGTTGCATGACTGCTATATACGATTCGTACTCGACTCTCTGTTTGTAATAACATCGCCTCGGGAGCAGAACTCTTCAAACGCTCAACATACTTCTCAGCTTCAACAAGCTCAGAATTCGGAAAACTGGCAACTATGACATGATAGTTTCCTCGCTTCTCCTGTGGTTGTGTCTCTAACTGTTTTTCAGGCTGAAGCTGTTCCACAACCTCCTGTAGAATCTTCTCCTCTACTTTGCTCTCCTGAGTACCTGCTACCAAGGATTGCTCTGACAGCAACAGGGAATCCTCGCCAGTCAAATCCTTGATATATAAATCGTCCTCGGAAACATTCTCTACAACACTATCCTGCTGACTTAACTCTATTCCTAAACGAGAGAGAATTGTATCAGCACTTTGCACTGTTTTACGTGGCACAATTATTCTGGTCAAATCCTTTTGCGACAATGATGACCCGACACATCCGGTAGCCACAATCATCAGAATTGCAGCCCAGAAAGAGTTTTGCCATTTAATCATAGTAGTAATAGTATAATAGTTAATAAAACTCCCTGCACATATCCTGCAGTTACCTGCCATCCGTTATGAGCACCTATCAACAGCCTTGATGAAATCACAATGCCTGAAATAACCACAGAACAGATGAAAGCATCCCTGAAAAGCGGCCCCAACACATAGAATATACCACACATCGCACCCCATGCCACTGCGTGCATACTAATCTTCCAATAGAGCGATACAACCGATACAAGCAACACCTGAATAGCTACAGTAAATAGTAACCGTATGAAAATCTCTGTCATAGGAAAGAGCATTAACAACAGGTATCCCAGACTCATAAACACTCCTACTGAGAGCAATGGCCACACTCTGTCTTCCCGATTATCAAGCGACACCCCTTTTATCACTCCACGTCTTTTAAGGATGAATATAACCACTGACGGCAAGAGAATTGCTGTAGTTAAAACCGTTCCCCATATTGCTACCTTTGATATCAGCGGCACAATTCTTCCATAAGGACTTATAACCAATATATCCAGAAGAAGGTATATTGGTAACATAAACGGGTGAAATACCCTGCCTGCCCAGGTTGCTACACTATTTAAAATCATATCTCTCTTCTTAATCTTGCAACAGGAATCTCCATGGCATCCCTGTATTTTGCAATGGTGCGACGAGCCAATTTATAGCCTTTCGCTTGCATTAGTCCCAACAATGCTTCATCGCTATATGGCGCACTCTTATCCTCACCGTCAATTATCTCGCGCAGAACCTTTTTAACTCCCTCAACACTCACCTCTTCTCCACTCGCTATTTCAATACCACCTGAGAAGAATGCACTCAATGGAAATATTCCAAACCAGGTATCGACATGTTTTGCATTTGCTACTCGCGATATTGTAGATATATCAAGGCCCGTAATATCGGCAATATCCTTCAAAATCATCGGCTTCAAACAACTCTCATCTCCATTCGAGAGAAAAAACTCCTTTTGAAGAGCCAATATCGCCTGCATTACCCCCATTAAGGTTGCATTACGCTGTTTGAGCACATCGATAAAACTTTTAGCATCGCCGAGATTTTTCCTTACGAATGCCAAAGCCTCGCGGTTACGAGCAGTATCACCACTACGCATATACTCCTCAAGCATATCGGTATAGTGCTTGCTTAAACGCAAATCAGGCATCTCCCCACTATTAAGCGACAAAACGAGATGGCCATCCATATTCTCGACAATAAAATCGGGGGTAATCTTTTGAGCCTCATCGCCACTCTCTGATGCTCCACCCGGCTTGGGGTTTAACTTCTGAACCTCATCTATCGCTTCACGTAGCTCTTCCTCGGAACACTGCAATTTACGGATAATCTTAGGGAAGTTCCTTTTCGAAAACTCTTCAAAACACTCAGAAATCAGCAACTCGGCCAATACAAGTGATGCAGTTGCCCTGCCCTTACGTTGCAATTGAATCAACAGACACTCCCGTAAATCAGAAGCAGCTATACCTGCCGGTTCAAACGCCTGAATCTCCTTGACAATCCTTTCAATTGTTGCAACATCTGCATCTATACTGAAACGAAATGCCAAATCATCGGAGAGCTGCATAAAATCACGACGCAAATATCCGTCACTATCTAGATTACCGATAATAAACTCCGCAATCTTGCGCTCCCTATCGGTAAGCGATGTTACACTCAATTGCTCAATAAGAGTCTCTCGGAATGAGGTCTCCTGCTGAAATACAGGCTCGCGACTATCTCCGGAATCGTAATTACCACTACGAACATATATCGGGTAGTCGGTATCGTCGTCGGTCGGAGTATTATCTATATCCAAAGAGCGGTCCTCATCAAGCGCAGATTGTTCCTGCTCCTGATAATCAACCGCTCCTGTATCATCATCACTATTTATCTCGAGAGCCGGATTAGCCTCTAACTCCTCCTTGATTCTCTGTTCAAGCTGTATGTTGGGCAACTCTATCAACTTGGCCAATTGCATTTGAGCGGGACTTATCTTAAGTCCCAACTTCTGCAAAAGTTGTTGATCCATGCTTGGCATACTATACCCTCCTATATTTTAGAACTCAGCGTTCTTTGGGCATCTTGGGAATGGAATCACATCGCGAATATTTGTCATTCCTGTTACAAACAACAACAAACGCTCAAAGCCAAGACCAAATCCACTATGGGTAGCAGAACCATATCTACGGGTATCCAGATAGTATTGCATTCCCTCCATAGGAATACCCATCTCATTCATACGAGCTACCAGCTTATCGTAATTCTCCTCACGCTGAGATCCACCAACAATTTCTCCAATCTGAGGGAATAGGACATCCATTGCCGCAACGGTCTTCCCATCAGGATTCTGTTTCATATAGAATGCCTTTATCTCCTTTGGATAGTCAATTAGGATTACAGGCTTCTTGAAGTGCTTCTCAACAAGGTAACGCTCGTGCTCGCTCTGCAAATCAACACCCCACTCATTAACCGGATACTTGAATTTACCACTCTTGTTTGGTTTAGAGTTCTTCAAAATATCAATAGCCTCGGTATAGGTCAAACGTACAAAGTCATTCTGCAATACGAAACGAATCTTCTCAACAAGCTCCATTGTACGCTCCTCTGCCTTCTTGTTCTTCTCCTCCTCCTGAAGACGCTTGCTCAAAAATTGCAAATCATCCATACAGTTATCCAAAGCATACTGCAACAGATATTTTAGGAAGTCCTCAACCAAATCCATATTGTCCTTCAAATCGTAGAATGCCATCTCAGGCTCGATCATCCAGAACTCTGACAAGTGACGGCTTGTATTTGAATTCTCGGCGCGGAATGTAGGACCAAATGTATATATCTTACCCAAAGCCATTGCACCTAACTCTCCCTCAAGCTGTCCGCTAACGGTCAAGTTTGTAGCCTTGCCAAAGAAATCCTGCTTATAATCAACAGAGCCATCCTCGTTCAATGGAGGATTCTTAGGATCGAATGTTGTAACACGGAACATCTCTCCGGCACCCTCACAATCGGAAGCGGTAATCAGTGGAGAGTTCCAATATACAAATCCATGCTCATTGAAGTATTTGTGGATTGCAAATGCCATTGCATTTCTCATTCTGAAGATTGCGCCAAAAAGATTTGTACGCATACGCAAGTGAGCCACCTCACGCAAGAACTCCAGACTGTGCTTCTTTGGCTGAATTGGATAGGTCTCAGGATCAGCCTCACCCAAAACGGCCAACTCCTTTGCAATAACCTCGCATGCCTGACCGCTACCTGCACTTGGAACCAGCATTCCGGTTACAGATAACGCAGCACCTGTTGTTACCCTCTTCAATGACTCCTCACCAAAATTCTCAACATCAACAACAATCTGGATATTATTGATAGTTGAACCATCGTTCAACGCTATAAAGTTCACCTGCTTGTTTCCGCGCTTATTGCGCACCCAGCCCTGTACTGTTACCATCTGCTCATTAGGCTCGGTAACCAATAACTCTTTAATACTTTGTGTAATCATACCTTATATAAAATATCTTCCAAGGTGCGAAATTAATGTTTTTACTTCGCAACAACAAATAATTTTCTCAAAAGTGGTACATTTGCCACAAATATGAGCATCTATGTCCACATACCATTCTGCCACTCGAAGTGCGCTTACTGCGGATTCTATTCTGTAGCAGGAACATCTATGCGCCAGGAGTGGCTGAAAGCACTTTGTTGTGAGATTGTTACACGCAAGACAGAGATGGGCGAGGAGTCAATTCACCAAACCATATACTTTGGAGGAGGCACTCCATCAATGCTCTCCCCGCAAGAGTGGAATACAATCCTCAATACAATCGAAGAGAACTACAACATTGCACCCGATGCCGAACGCACATTAGAGGCAAATCCCGAGGATATTACCCCTACAAATGCAACATTGTGGAGAACTCTTGGTTTCAATCGCCTGAGTATAGGAGTACAATCGCTGAATGATAACGCTCTAAAAGCTTCAAAACGCCGCCACTCTGCCCACGAAGCACGTAGAGCAATAGAGACCGCCCTGAAAGCAGGGTTCACAAATATAGGTATTGATTTTATTATCGGACTACCTGAGTCCGAAGCGAGTGATATAAACCTTGCAGAACAACTGCTTAAAGAGTTGCCCATAACTCATCTCTCGCTATACATTTTATCAATAGACGAAGGCTCAATTCTTTACAAAAAGACAGAGAATGGTACATTCACACCCCCCTCTGACGACGCAGAAGCAGATATGTACAAAGAGTATTGCCAAATGATTAAAGCGCAGGGATTCGAGCATTACGAAATATCCAATTTTGCCAAACCCGGCTATCGTTCCCGGCACAACTCTGCATATTGGGAACAAAAACCCTATCTCGGTTTTGGTCCTGCCGCCCACTCATATAATGGGAGCGATATGCGCAAATGGAATATTGCAAACATCAAAAAGTACTGCGAGGCATGGTTAAACTCAGAGGCCTCATCCACAACAGGATATGAAATGGAGATACTGGGCAAGCCTGACAGATACAACGAGTTAATAATGACCCGTTTAAGAACATCCGACGGCATTCCGATGTCGCTCCTGCACTCACAAAGCTTTATTGAATATTGGGAAACAAACAGAAGAGCTCTACAGAAATATTTAGATATGGGTGTTGCAAGAATTGAAAACGACAAACTGCTGCTAACCGAGGAGGGGTGGCTGATTTCTGATGCCATATTCACCGACCTTTTCTGTTAAAAACTCCTCTTTCTCGCTGAAATATTGCAGGATAGCAAAGATTTTTCCTGCTTTTATATGTTTGTATTTAATTTTTTTATAACTTTGCGGTCCATTTTGGAGTGGTGTGGATTTTAAACTGTATGACTGACCCTTAGCCAGTTGTCATGCAGGCACACAAAGAGACGATAGATTTAGGTCTGCCCGGCCAAACGCGTTTACTATCAAATCGATGTTGCATGATGCCCCCTTCGAAATGACAAACAGAATGTTAAATTAAATAATTAAAAAAAGTGGATCAAATTAGTTTCAAAACGGTATCCGTTAACAAAGCAACTGCTCAGAAGGAGTGGATTGTAGTTGACGCAGAGAACCAAGTATTGGGACGTATGGCATCAAAAGTTGCTAAGCTTTTGAGAGGAAAGTACAAGCCATCATTTACCCCAAATGTTGATTGCGGAGACAACGTAATCATTATCAATGCAGAGAAAATTATCTTCACCGGTGCAAAGATGACCGAGAAGGAGTACATCCGTTACACAGGCTATCCAGGTGGACAGCGCAAAACTACTCCTGAGGCTCTTATCAAGGCAGGACACGCTGAGAGAATCATTGAGCACGCTGTAAAGGGTATGCTTCCAAAGAATCGTCTTGGAAGAGCTATCATGAAGAACTTGTTCATCTACAACGGTAGTGAGCACAAACATGAGGCACAGCAACCAAAAGTTATTGATCTTAACGCTATTAAATAAGGAGGATTGCTATGGAGAAAGTTAATGCTACCGGAAGAAGAAAAGCAGCCGTTGCTCGCGTGTATATCACTGAGGGTAAAGGAAATATCACTATAAACAAGAAGCCATTGGAGCAGTATTTCACTATTCCAACACTTCAGTATGTTGTTAAGCAGCCACTTGAGACTTTGAACGTTCTTGGCCAGTACGATATTACAGCAAATATCGATGGTGGAGGTTTCACAGGTCAGGCAGAGGCTTTGCGTTTGGGAATTGCCCGCGCACTTGTAAAGATTAATGAGGAGGATAAAGCAGCTTTGCGTGCAGCTGGATTCATGACTCGTGACCCACGTGAGGTTGAGCGTAAGAAGCCAGGACAGCCAAAGGCACGTCGTCGCTTCCAGTTCTCTAAACGTTAATCGCAGTTTAGTATCTAAACCGGCAGGACTCTTAGTAGTGATTATTATTGACTACCGGTCGGTTGATTTAATTAAGAATGTAAACTTTAAAAAAGAAAAAACATGTCAGTTAAAAACTTTGACGAGTTATTGAATGCAGGTTGCCACTTCGGCCACTTGACAAAAAAATGGAATCCAAAAATGGCTCCTTATATCTTTATGGAGCAGAACGATATCCACATTATCGACTTGAACAAGACATCTGTTCAGTTGGACAAAGCTGCTGCTGCATTGAAGCAGATCGCTAAGTCTGGTCGTAAAATTCTGTTTGTTGCAACAAAGAAACAGGCTAAGGAGATTGTTGCAGAGAAAATTGGTAACGTAAATATGCCATATGTAGTTGAGAGATGGCCAGGAGGTATGTTGACTAACTTCCCTACTATCCGTAAGGCAGTTAAGAAGATGACCTCTATCGATAAGATGGAGAAAGATGGAACTTTCGATCACCTTTCAAAGAGAGAGAAGTTGCAGATTTCACGTCAGCGCGCTAAGTTGGAGAAGAACCTTGGTTCAATCAAGGATTTGTCTCGTCTTCCAGCAGCATTGTTCATCATTGACGTAATGAAAGAGCACATTGCAGTTAAGGAGGCTAAGACATTGGGTATCCCTGTATTTGCTATGGTCGATACAAACTCAGATCCTACTCCAATTGATTTCGTTATCCCATGTAACGATGATGCTTCTACATCAATCAGCTACATCCTTGACTACGTTACAGCTTCTATCTCAGAGGGTTTGAACGAGCGCAAGGCTGAGAAGGAGAAAGAGGAGGACAAAAAGCCTGCTACCAAGAAGATTGTAGAGAAAGTTGCAGAGTCTGATAACATCTAATATTAAGAACTATGGAGATTAAAGCAGCAGACGTAATGAAGTTGCGTAAAGCAACTAACGCAGGAATGATGGACTGTAAGAAGGCTCTTATCGAGGCTGAGGGAGACTTCGACGCAGCAGTAGATATTATCCGTAAGAAAGGTTTGGCTATCGCTGCAAAGCGTGCTGACCGCGAGGCTAAAGAGGGTTGTGTAATTGCAGTTGCTAACGGTAACAAGGGAGTTGTTGTCAGCTTGAACTGCGAGACAGACTTCGTAGCAAAGAACGAGGGATTCATCGCTCTTACAAAGAAGATTGCAGAGCTTGCATTGGAGAATATGCCAGCTGATTTGGAGGCTCTTTTGGCTCTTCAGATGGATGGCCGTGCAGTTGCAGATATCGTATCAGAGCAGACCGGTGTTATCGGTGAGAAGATTGAGTTGAGTTTCTACAACAAGATCGAGGCTGAGGATACAGTTGCTTACATCCACCCGGGAAACAAGTTGGCTACAGTTGTTGGTTTCAACAAGGTTGCTGATGAGGTTGCTAAGAAGGATGTTGCTATGCAGGTTGCAGCTATGGCTCCTATCTCTGTTAGCGAGGCAGATGTTCCAGCAGACATTCGTGAGCACGAGCTTAAGATTGGCCGTGAGAAGGCTCGCGAGGAGGGTAAGCCAGAGGCTATGCTTGACAAAATTGCTGAGGGCCGTTTGAACCGTTTCTTCAAAGACTCTACTTTGTTGAACCAGGACTTCATCAAGGATGGCAAGATGTCAGTTAAGGCTTATTTGCAGAGCATTGACAAGGATCTTACTGTTACAGGATTTATCCGTTTCACATTGAACGCATAATCTAAACAGATCACAGATAAAGAAAAACGATTAGGAAATTCCTAATCGTTTTTTTGTGCCCTCACCTGAAAAAAATTGGCTAAAGCCTACTCCTCATGATTATGGTGACCAATATTGCGAATAATTCTAAATATTCGCATATTCTTTATACGATCAACCTTCTTCTTGTAATCGCTGTTATCTCCTTTGTAGTGTAACCATATATTTCTGCTATAAGCAATAACAGCAGGGACATGCCCCGCAATCAATGCCCAATCCTCACGTATTAGAGCGTAAACAATAATAATAAGCGAGGCCGCAATACTCATCATCCAGAAAAATGGAGGAAGAACCGACTCCTTTTTATTAACAGAATAGTGCCACTGATAGACAAAACGTATGGCATAGATAAACTGCCCTATAACTCCCAATGAGAGTAACCACAACGGAATACTGAAATTACGGAAGAACCTGTCAACAAAGGCACTGTAATCGGTTACAACCATTGGTATGATGACCACAGGCAATATCAAAATTATCCACTGAATAAATCCCGGAACTTTCTGCCAACTCCCCTTCATCTTCAAATTCCAGATAAAGATATAGTAGGTTACCAATTGACCGAAAATAATGGAGAAATCATCACGAATCCAACCATAAACTGACAACAGATAGGTTGCTGCCAAACTTAATTCCCAGTATATGGCAGGCGACACCACCTTTTTAGCTCTTTCGGACAAAACCCACTGCAAGATAACTCTTGCAGAGAAGAGAGCCTGAGCAAAGATTCCAATAAAAAATACCCACCAATTAAATTCCATTGCTTAAAATCTGCTTATTTCTTGTTTACAATAGTTTCGGACTCTTTGAGTACCCGCATAAATCAATACTGTTTTTGAATTTGATATTACGGGTGCAAAATTAATTAATTTCTTTCATTATCTTTGTCCAAATAAACGAATTGCGCAATTATTATGAAGTACAAAAGAATCCTTCTAAAACTTAGTGGCGAGTCCCTAATGGGAGAACAACGCTACGGTATTGATGTTAAGAGAGTTGAGAGTTATGCACGCCAAATCAAGTCAGTCGCTGAACAGGGGGTTCAGATTGGAATTGTAATTGGCGGAGGAAACATTTTCCGCGGCATGAGTGGTTCAAAAAAGGGATTTGACCGAGTAAAGGGTGACAATATGGGAATGTTGGCAACCGTAATCAACAGTTTGGCATTAAGCTGTGCACTTGATAACGAGCAGTGCAAAAACAAAGTTTTGACAGCAATTCGAATGGAGCCTATCGGAGAGTTCTACTCAAAGGCAAAGGCAGTTGAATATCTGGAGAACGGCTATGTTACGATCTTCAGCGCAGGAACCGGTAATCCATACTTCACCACCGATACAGGAAGTAGTTTGCGTGCTATTGAAATCGAGGCTGACGCAATGCTCAAAGGCACTCGCGTAGATGGAATATACACCGCCGACCCCGAGAAAGATCCAAATGCAACAAAATTCGACAAAATCACATACGACGAGATATACAACAAGGGGTTAAAGGTAATGGACCTTACTGCTACCACTATGTGCAAAGAGAACAACCTTCCTATCGAGGTGTTCAATATGGATATAGAGGGTAATCTGGAAAAGCTGATGAATGGCGAACAGATAGGCACTCTTGTGTACTAATTGTACTAATCAATATTGTTTGAGGTAAAATGAGTATTATTGATACAATCAACACCCCCGCAGATCTTAAAAAACTTCCTATTGAGAAGTTACCAGAGGTTTGTGACGCAGTCCGTCAGACAATTATTGACGATTGCGCCATGAATCCGGGACACGTGGGTTCAAGTTTAGGGGTTGTAGAGTTGACAGTAGCACTTCATTACGTACTTGATTTACCATACGACAATCTGATCTGGGATGTTGGTCACCAATCCTATGCTCACAAAATTCTTACAGGGCGACGTGAACAATTCAAGAATAAACGTAAAAAAGGGGGCATAAGCGGCTTCCCGAAAATTGAGGAGAGTGAATACGACAGCTTTGGCACTGGACACTCATCAACCTCAATATCAGCAGCTTTAGGTATGGCCGAGGCAGCTCGTTTATGTGGCGAGGAGAAGAGACAATCAGTAGCAGTTATAGGCGATGGTTCAATGACCGGCGGCATGGCCTTCGAAGCATTAAATAATGCCGGAACATCAAAAGCAAATATGCTTATTATCCTTAACGATAATAATATGGCTATTGACCCCAATGTTGGAGGTCTTAAAGATTATCTGCTTGATATAACAGCTTCGCAAGCATACAACAGAATCAAACACAGAGTGTGGAACTCTATGAATAAAAAGAGCAAACTTATGCTCCGTATGCGCGGTAGCATAAAGAAGTTCTATAATGGTCTTAAGGCTCTTTTCCTCAAACATAGCAATCTGTTTGAATCATTCGGAGTACGCTATTTTGGTCCAACCGATGGACACGATGTAATTCGACTTGTTAAGATTCTGCAGAGACTGACAAAACTTAACGGGCCCAAGCTCCTACACTGCATAACAATCAAGGGATATGGATTCGAGGCTGCCGAGGAGAAACCTACTCTATGGCACTCGCCAAGTCGATTCGACCCGGCAAATGGAGAATTGTTACCTGAACCGGAGAATGAATCATTAAAGTTCCAGGATGTGTTTGGCGAAACAATCCTCGAACTTGCACAACAAAACAAGAAGATTGTAGGTATAACACCGGCAATGCCAACAGGCTGTTCATTGAATATTATGATGAAAGCTATGCCTGAGCGTTGCTACGATGTTGGTATTGCAGAACAACATGCCGTAACCTTCTCGGCCGGTCTGGCTGCAAAGGGGATGATTCCTTTCTGCAACATTTACTCATCGTTTATGCAGCGAGCTTACGACCAGATTATCCACGACATCGCCCTGCAAAAATTAAATGTAGTTTTGTGCCAGGATCGCGGAGGGTTGGTTGGTTCTGATGGAGCCACTCACCATGGAGTTTTTGATTTGGCAATTCTTCAACATATCCCCAATATGACAATTGCAGCTCCGATGAATGAGAGCGAGTTGCGTAATATGATGTACACTGCACAACTTCCCGACATGGGACCTTTCTCAATCAGGTACCCCCGAGGCTACGGCTTTATGGGGAAAGAGTGGCGTACACCATTCCAACAACTTGAGATAGGAAAGGCACGTTGTGTTTCTGAGGGTAAGAAGATTGCCGTATTAACATTAGGCACTACAGGACACGACGTTACGAAAATCATTGACAAGTTCAATCCTGGCGACATCGCCCATTATGATATGAGATTCCTAAAGCCTGTTGATACTGAAACACTTCACTCGGTTTTTAAGAATTTCAACACAATCATAACTGTTGAGGATGGAACAATTACGGGAGGTTTGGCCGGATGCGTAGCAACATTCAAGTCTGAACACAACTATTCGGCAAGGATTATCTCATTAGGTGTTCCTGATAAATTTATCAGCCATGGCACTGTATCAGAGTTGAAGGCAGAATGTAAATTTGACAGAACAGCAATTGAGAACGCAATTAGAAAAGCTATTGATTAGCTTACTATTTATTACTAATTTTGCCGTAAACATTATTTTACAATTATGACACTAAGTTCAGAGTACGATTCAATCAGACCCTATGAGGGAAAAGAGATTCAGGAGGCTGTTGAGCGAGTACGCACCTCTGAAGGCTTTTTGCAAGTATTTTCACAACTGTCAAATGTAGATCCTCAGGTTCTTGGAGCTCTGCTGACAGGCATTGAGACACGATACGACTGGCACAAAAAGGTGTGGGGACCGATTGTTGATTTCATATTGAAAAGAAGTTCGCAAGGTGTTACACATAGCGGCTTGAATGAGTTGAGTAGAGAGCAATCATATACTTTTATCTCAAACCACCGCGACATTATTTTGGACTGCGCAATTCTTAATTTCCTGCTTCAGAGTAATGGTCACAAAATTTGCCGCACAGCTGTCGGTGATAATCTGCTTGTAAATCAGTGGGTAGAAGATATGATGAAACTTGCTTCAAGCTTCATTATTGAGCGAAGCGTATCTGTGCGTGAAATGTTGACAAGTTCAATGTTACGCTCAAAATATATGCGCGAAACAATTGCTGAGGGCGAGGATTCCATTTGGATTGCAGAGCGCGAGGGAAGAACCAAAAATGGCGATGATCGTTGTCAGCCAGCACTTCTGAAGATGCTTGATATGAGCGGTTCAAAAGATTTCGTAGAGAGTTTCTCTGCAATGAACCTTGTAGTTGTATCACTCTCATATGAATGGGAGCCATGCGACGCACTGAAGATTCAGGAGAACTATTTGAAGCGCCATGCAACCTATCAAAAGACCAAGGATCTGGATATGTTGGCAATGGTTTCAGGTATGCATACTCCAAAGGGAAGAATTCACTACGCATTCACACCTATCACCAAAGAGGAGCTTGAAAAGATTGGAGAGATTCCAAACAAAGGTGAGCGTATCAATGCATTGGCACAACTTTACGATAAGAAGCAGCACGCTACATTCAAATTGTGGCCAAACAACTACATTGCGTACGACATTTTGAACAACACAGATAAGTATGCTGCAAACTACACTCCACAACTGAAGGAGGAGTTTTTGGGTAATATGCAATATAAACTTAACAAACTTGAGGGCGACAAGGAGGAGTTAACACAGATGTTCCTTGAGATTTACGCTAATCCGGTTAAAAACATTGAATAGTATGAACGTTGTAAAATATTTGATTATGGGAGCGGCATTCCTGATGGTTATTTCAAGTGCCATCTCTTTGTTCGGAACAACACTGAACGATAAGACTCCCGTATATGTAAACATTGGCGCAATGGTATGCTTAATAGCAGCCATCACATTTATGAACTTTGAAAAAGGAAAGAAGCGATAATCGTTATGGAGAGACGCGTTAGAGTCAGATTTGCTCCAAGTCCGACAGGAGCACTACACATGGGAGGAGTAAGAACCGCCCTGTTCAACTATCTTTTCGCTAAAAAGCATGGCGGAGACTTTTTGTTGAGAATCGAGGATACCGACCAGACAAGATATGTACCGGGAGCTGAAGAGTATATCCAGGAAGCTCTTAAATGGTGTGGTTTAATTGTGGACGAGGGCGTAGGCGTTGGAGGTGATTGCGGCCCATACCGTCAAAGCGAGCGCAAACCTCTATATAAGCAGTACGCACTACAGTTGGTTGAGTCAGGTAACGCATACTACTCTTTCGACACAGCCGAGGAGTTGGCAGCCGAGAGAGCTGCTTGTGAAGCACGAAAAGAGACATTCATCTACAATGCACAGAGCAGAACACACCTGAAAAACTCATTGAATATGAGTGCCGAGGAGGTTGAAAAGGCATTGGCTGATGGAGTTCCATACGTAATACGCTTCAAAATGCCCGAGAACGAGGAGCTTGAGCTACACGATTTGATTCGCGGAGAGGTTCACTTCCAGACCTCGCTCCTTGATGATAAAGTGTTATTCAAAGCAGATGGAATGCCTACATACCACCTTGCAAATGTTGTTGATGACCACCTTATGACCATCTCACACGTAATTCGTGGAGAGGAGTGGTTGCCATCAATGCCATTGCACGTTTTGTTATACAAAGCGCTGGGATGGGAGGATACAATGCCTGAATTTGCCCACCTGCCACTTATCCTGAAACCAGTTGGAAATGGCAAGTTAAGTAAGCGCGATGGAAACAAGATGGGATTCCCCGTATTCCCAATGGCCTTTACTGACCCTGATACCGGCGAGATTTGGCACGGATACAAAGAGGATGGGTACTTCCCTGAGGCATTTGTCAATATGCTTGCACTTCTTGGCTGGAACCCGGGCGATGGAGATGAGCGCGAAATCTTTACAATGGACGAGCTTATCGAGATGTTCTCGTTGGAGCGTGTAAAGAAAGCAGGAGCTCGTTTCGATCCCGAGAAAACCAAATGGTTCAACCACAAGTACCTTCAAATGAAGGATAATGCCGAGATTGCCGAGATGATGCAGGAGTATTTGAAAGCTGACGGCATAGAGTTCGATAATGAGCGCCTGGCAATGGTTTGTGGCTTGATGAAAGAGCGTGTAAACTTTGTTAAAGAGCTATACGATGAGTGCAAGTTCTTCTTTGTTGCTCCAACCGAGTACGTAGAGAAGGATGTTAAGAAGTTCTGGAAACCCGAGAGCACAGAGTTGATGAAGGAGTTCCATGCACTCCTATCAGAGCAACCGGTACTTAGCAAAGAGGCTTGCGATGCAACCATCAACGAGTGGTTGGCAGCAAAGGGACTCGGCTATGGTAAGTGTATGAATCCATTCCGCGTTGCTGTAATCGGTTACGCAAAGGGACCACACATGCTCGATGTTGCCGAGATCATCGGAAAAGAGGAGACTCTAACCCGCCTTCAACGCGCCATCGACCTCTTCCCCACCATCATCGGTCAATAAATAACCTGAAATAATATGTAAAATCCACGAAGTTTTGCGCTTCGTGGATTTTTTATCGATTACCTACTGATACCGCTCCTCTATTTCGTTGAAGATTTGCCACAATGACTCCTTGTCGTTGGCCTGAAGCATGCGGATGCGAAGATCGCGGAAGTTTGGCAACCCCTTAAACATTGCCGCCATGTGGCGACGCATGTGCAGGATTCCTCGCACCTCATCAATCCAATCCATAGAGAGTTCAATCTGCTCTTTAAGAATAGATAGTTGCTCGGCAACACTCAAATCGGGAAGAATCTCGCCTGTTTCAAAGTAGTGCTTGATTTGCTTGAAAATCCATGGTTTTCCGATTGTTGCACGACCAATCATCACGCCATCAACTCCATACTTTTCAAATGCCTCTTTAGCCTTTTGAGGTGTGGTAATATCTCCGTTACCTAAGATAGGAATTTTTATGCGAGGATTTGCCTTTACCCTTCCTATGGGTTCCCAATCAGCATCGCCCGTGTACATTTGTGAACGAGTTCTGCCGTGAATTGCAAGGGCCTGAATTCCCACATCCTGCAACTGTTCCGCCACAGAATCTATGATAATGTTATCACAATCCCAACCAAGACGGGTCTTAGCTGTCACAGGTATATTTACAGCCTTTACCACCTGCTTTGCCATCTCAACCATTAATGGAATATCGCGCAATAGGCCTGCTCCAGCACCTTTAGCGGCAACACGCTTAACAGGACAACCAAAATTTATATCAATAAAGTCCGGCTTAACGGCCTCTACAATCTTTGCAGCCTCGACCATTGAGTCTATAAAACGACCGTAAATCTGGATAGTTACGGGACGCTCGGTTTCATCAATTGTTAGCTTCTGAAGTGAACGGTTAACCTCACGCACCAATGCATCGGCCGATACAAACTCAGAGTAGAGCCAATCTGCCCCATATTTTTTACAAAACTTTCTGAACGGAGGGTTTGTTACATCCTCCATCGGTGCCAAAATCAAGGGTCTATCGCCCACCTCTACTCCAGCAATCTTCATCATTCTATCAATTGAAATTCGGCTACAAAAGTACTATATTTTGTTCATACACCTCTTTCATACGCCTAAAAAACATTTTATATCCAGCACATAGATAGTTATGACGTTCAACTCCATATAGGGTCATTGTTTCCAATACCCTATCCTTAGGACAACCACCAAAACAGATGTCAACAACATCACAGTGTAGACATTTAGAGGGAAGACTTTCCAATTTATACTCTCCGAAGGCTCTATTGCTCTCCATCATAGTATTGAGATCTGTATTCAATATATTACCAACTTTGTACTCATCGAATACAAATCTATCACACCGGTATACACAGCCATTATGCTCCACCACAGCACAATGGCCACAGACAGCCTCGTGAACACAAAGTCCGGCAGGTCTGTGAGTTATATTACCAATTGCAGATTCAAATATCTGCACAAATTTTCTACCTATATCATTGACTCTCCACTCATCCAATACATCGCAAAGAAACTTTCCATACCCCTCAGCGGTTACATTGAATTGTGCCATTTGGCGAGGTTTCTCTATATTTGGCGAGTATATCCCCGGAGGCAAGCCTATACCACTCTCCTCACCAACACTCTCCACAACCGGCAGGAACTGCATATAATTCGATATTGAACGTAAAAATCCATATACCTCTTTCCCATGTTCAGCATTAATGGCATTTACTGTTGTCAGGGTATTGTATGAAACTCCATACTTCCTTAGTAGTTCCACTCCTCTCATTACCTGCATAAAGGTATCCTCATCTGAAACACCTTTACGAAAAGCGTTATGGAGTTGCTCCGGACCATCTATACTTATTCCTATTCGAAAATCATTATCGGCAAAGAATTTACACCACTCATCTGTAAGGAGCGTTCCATTGGTCTGCAAGGTATTCAACACTCTCCGCCCCTTTGCATATCTCTTCTGTAGTAGCAACGCCTGTTGATAAAAGGGTATTCCCGCCAAAGTTGGCTCACCTCCATGCCAAGCAAATTCAATCTCTGCACACTCTCCGTGAATCTCCACAACTTGCCTTATATAGCTCTCCAATACCTCATAACTCATTATACTCCTCTCCTGCCCTACACGCTTACCCAAATAGTAACAGTAGTTGCAACGAAGGTTACAGGCAGAACCTATCGGCTTTACTATTATAGCATAGTGTCTGTTACTCTCTGGCATATTTCATTATTCCCCCATCAAAATATTGAGTTTCACGACCATCATCCACTCCAACCTCTTGCAGGATAAGCTGATTCAACATATTGTTGTATGAATTTACCAACTCCTGGTTATTACCTTGTGGCCATGCTAAATTTTCAGTCTCGTCCGAACCATATCTGTACAACTCAACGTCGTTCATTCTATATAAACTCTCAATGTCGGTTGGGGTATTGAAATGGAGTGGCGAAAAGTAACGGGCAAACTTATAATTTTCGGTAATAATTCCACGCAAATAGCCTCGTTTCTCCAAGTCAACACTAATATCCATCTTAGATTCATTCACAGGCCGTACTATCATTTCTCTATCCATCATAGAGATCATATCATAAACAAAGAGTGCTCCCTGACCATTACGAACATCGGTAGCAGGGTTCTCCACCGCCGGCATAAGACTATATCCTTTAATTCCCTCTTTGATTCTATTCATCTCTGCATCATTATCGGTTGCAATATCCACAAACGTTGGGGCTAAATCCAAATGCGATGTTACATGTTGGCACGACGCACCTCCGGCAATCTCCGGATGGTATACTACCAAAGGAACATGTATATTATTCTCGTAAATATTACCTGCCTTTCCCTTAAGTCCGTGTGCTCCTAATAACTCGCCGTGGTCTGAAGTATATACTATAATTGTATTCTTCATTAAATCGCAACTCTCAATCTTATCAAGCAATATCTTCATTTGGTTATCACAATCCTGAATACAATTAAAATAGTAGTCCTGGAATGTTTTCCACATTGCCTGACTATTGGGGGTAGGACCGGTTGCCCCCTCCCATGCGTCACGATACTCTCCATGAACTGCCGGACGTCCGGCTTTATCAATAGGCTCATCCCATGTTTCAGATATAGCAACCGGATAACTCTTCTTATAAACAGGATCATCGGGAGCGACAGTTGCCTGACCAAACGTTCCTCCCTCAGCCTCATTGTAGTACATTATATCGTGAGGATTTATAAAATTCACTGCAAGAAAAAAGGATTTTCCACTCTTATTTAACTCTTTACCCTTGGTGTCCAACCATGCACAAGCGTTTTCTACAATTTGTTTATCGTGATTAAAACCCTCTAAAGGAGAACCATACATATCACCTTCAGTCCAATCTGAAAAGCCATACTCCTCCAGGGATACATCTCCTTCAGATATATGCCACTTTCCCTTATAAGCTGTGTAGTAACCTGCTTGTCGTAGCATGTCGCCCACAGTCTTTAAATCCTTGCTCATATTGGGTTGACAGGTTAGATTTGTATTATCCATCATATGGGTTTCTGTAACATGTCGTCCAGTGTAGATTACAGAGCGAGAGGAGGTTGAAACATTTGAACAGGCATAATGTTTCTCGAATGTCGTTCCAATCTTTCTTAAACGCTCACGTGCCTCATAATCACTACCTTCAGGATAACTCTCCATATATATCTCCTGATCAGTGGTAATGAATATAATGTTATATTTACCATCGGCATTAGTCTCTGGGTTTACAAGGGGCTTCGAATTATCTGACGTGCACCCCGGAAGCAATACAGAAAAGGGCATCAATATTGAGGCCACCTTTAAATGTTTCTCTCTTTTTGTCTTCATATCTGTAACATAATAGTTAGTTATGGCAAATTTAACCAAATTCTAAAAAAATCCAAAACAACGTTAATAGCAATAAATTATAGAAGAATGTTATTTAAATATTGTAATTTTGGGATATGAAACAGATTGCATTGTTTATAACCGTATTTTTCATCGCTACAATTTCTCTGTCGGCTCAAAACAACAATACCGGAGAGTGGCATAAGGTAGAGAGTGGCGAAGGTGTAACTTTTACTATGCCGGGCGAGGTCTCAAAAGAGGTCTCGATTCAGGATGGAGTCCCCACATACATATTCAAGAGTCGTGATTTAAACTGCATTTTTGGAGTGGTATGCTCCAATTTCTCGGATAAACCGGAGATGCTTAAACCGGAGTATCACGGCAGTCTGGTGGAGATCTTAAAATCGGGATCTATCCCCAAAGAGGAGTATGGCAAACTGGCTGCTGAAAAACTTGTACAAAAAGAATCACCTTTGATATATGAGATTAATTACACTACCGAGAAGAATAAAATTCAGTGGAGCTATATTAAACGGTTTATAATTACCAATAGCCATATTTACCAGTTTACGATTGGTGCAAAAACACGTAACACCGATCAGTTAAAGTTTGAAGCTATGCTCTTTTTCGATTCAATAGAACTTAAAGAGAGCAATGAAAAAGAGGCAGCCTGACAAGGTGCTTCTAAAACCAAGAGGGTGTCACAAACTTGTTGGACACCCCCTTGATTACCTCTATTCACTCATCAACTGAGTCTGACGATCGATAGACGCCTGGTGAATAGCCTTGAATACCTTATCTATAAACTCTAAATCAAGGTTATTATCGCTTGCTTGTTTATGAACTTTTGCAAGAATATCATCCCAACGACCAGACTGCAATACTGTAATATTGTTCTGCTTCTTGTAGTTTCCAATCTTCTCGGCAACTCTCATTCTACGACTCAATAATTGTATCAAATCGGTATCAAGATCATCAATGTAACTACGCAACTCATCAAGGTTCTCATTGAATTGTGTGTTATCGGTCTTGGTTGAACGAATAATCAATTTATCAACCATCGATTTCATATCGGTTGGTATGTACTGTTGTTTTGAATCACTCAATGCGATATCCGGATTATTGTGCGACTCAACCATCAAACCATCGAAGCCCAAATCCATTGCCTTTTGTGCCAACTCGGGAATCAATTCACGCTTTCCTGCCATGTGGCTTGGATCAACAATAATCATCATCTCAGGGAATCTTCTGCGGAGCTCTACCGGCAACTCCCATTGAGGTTGATTTCTGTATTTAGACTTTCCGTATGTAGAGAATCCACGATGGATTACACCCAACTTCTTGATTCCCGCCAAATTCAAACGCTCCAAAGCTCCAATCCACAAATCTACATCGGGATTCACAGGGTTCTTGACCAATACCGGAATATCAACACCCTTCAAAGCATCGGCCAGCTCCTGCATTGCAAATGGGTTTGCCGAGGTTCTTGCTCCAATCCACAACATATCCATTCCCGCCTTCAATGCCTCATAAACATGCTTGGTATTTGCAACCTCGGTGGTTATCTTCATTCCCAACTCCTTCTGAATTCTGCGCATCCAAGGCAATCCCTCAGAACCAATTCCCTCAAAACATCCGGGACGTGTACGAGGTTTCCATATTCCCGCTCTGAAAATGTTTACACCTAGCTCTTTCAACTGTTTTGCAGTGTCGAACATCTGCTCTTCACTCTCTGCACTACATGGTCCTGCAATCAAAGCAGGTATCTGCTCGCTGTCGAAAATTCCCCACTCTGACGCGGGAACTAAATCCAATTGAACATTTGCCATATCTCTATATTTTTTAATTCCTGATTATCGTATAATCCTCTTAATCCTGTTCGCTCCTTGTATCAATTCTGTAATTGCAGCCTCGTCCATTTCATCAATTGCCCTACGGAATGCCTGAATCTTATCAATGTAAGTGTCCATCACAGCCAATACATTATCGCGATTCTGCATAAAAATAGGCACCCACATCTCGGGACTACTCTTTGCCAAACGCGCAGTAGAAGCAAATCCTCCGGCAGCAAGGTCAAATATGTGACGGTCGTTTTTCTCTCGTTCCAGTACAGTCAATGCCAAAGCATAAGAGATTACGTGTGATACGTGCGATACATAAGCAGTATGAACATCATGTTGCGCCGACGATAGATGAATCAAACGCATATTCAAAGCATCGTACATCTTCTGTATTGTGGCGAGGGCTCGCATATCACTCTCCTCTGCATCACATATAATGCCGGCTCTTCCATCAAACAATCCGCTCATAGCGGCTCTTGGACCTGAATATTCGGTTCCCGACATTGGGTGTCCCAATACAAACTGCTTGCGATTAGGATGATACTTCACCACACTCGCAATCATTCCTTTTGTAGAGCAGACATCGGTTACAATCTGTTTCTCTGTTACTCTGTCCAGAATTTGGGGAATAAGCTTCACTGCTCCACTTACAGGAATTGCAACAATAATGATATCACTCTCAGATATACACTCATCAAGGGTAGCAACCTGATCAACAATTCCCAAATCTTTTGCCACCTGAGCATTAAGCGGATTCTGCTCTACGCCCAATATCTTGTCGGCAAAGCCATTTTTCTTTAAGTCAATAGCTATTGAACCACCAATAAGTCCTGTTCCTATTACACCTACAACCATACCAGTACTCTATCCAAAACTTTTATACTCACCCAATACCTCAATGTCTGCAACCAAAGGTCGAACGGCATCGACAGCCTTTCTGTAGCGGTCAAAATCATTAAACTTTAGATCCACATAGAAGAAATATTGCCACTCCTTTCCAACTATCGGCAACGACTGTATTTTGGTCAGATTTAACTCATAGAATGAGAATATAGAGAGAATGTGCGATAAACTTCCCTGTTGGTGAGGCAATGTAAAACATAACGATGCTTTGTTTATTTCGTACGAGGGCACAGACAATCTGTCATCCATAATAAGGAACCGGGTGAAGTTCTGCTTATGTGTCTCTATACTTGGAGCCAGCACATCCAGACCAAACATCTCTGCAGCCAACACCGACGCAATTGCACCAACACTTCTATCACCTCGCTCGGCAACTTCACGTGCAGCCGAAGCAGTATCGGAAGCCTCAACCAAACGGATGTGTGGGTAATCTTTGAAAAATTCACGACACTGAGCAATTGCCATATAGTGAGAATGAACCTCTTTCAACTCTTCCATCTTAACACCTGGCATTACAAGCAGATTTTGGCGTATAGGAAGAAATACCTCTCCCTTGATTGCTTTACCATATTTATGAAGTAACGCATAGTTAGGAAGCAATGCTCCTGCTACCGTATTCTCAATTGCCATTATCAAACCATCGGCACGACCGTTATTTACCTGCTCAAACTCATCCTCAAAGTTGGCACATGGCAAGATTTCAACATCTTTTCCGTAAAAAATTCTTGCTGCCTCTTCGTGAAAACAGCCCTGAATACCCTGAATTGCAATTTTACTAATCATAACTCTTAATTAAAAAAGCCCCGAATGAACGGGGCTTCAATATGATTTGGTTTATTATTTTTACTCTATATTTACATATCACGACCCCATTTACTCTTTTCTGCTAAAAAAGTAAAAGTAAAAATAACCGTAGCTATTAAATCGTGTTGACATCATAATCGCGCAAAATTTCACCACAAATATATACGCTATTTCAATACGTTGTTCACAATTCTCTTATTTTTTTTGATATTTTTTCATAGCGACTTTTTTTATACCTTTACGATTTGAATTTTTGAAGCACTTTTTTTTGAGAGTATGGAGAGTAAAAACCTGTTTCTGGTCGATGCATTTGCAATGATATACAGGGCATATTATGCCTTTATCAACAATCCAAGAATTACAACTACCGGTATAAACACATCTGCAACATTCGGATTCTGTACCTTCCTGACAGAACTATTAGAGGAGCAGAAACCAACACATATTGCAGTTGTATTTGATCCCGAGGGCCCGACTTTCCGTCACGAAATGTTTCCTCAATATAAAGGACAACGTCCTCCTATGCCCGAAGATATACGTAGTGCAATTCCATACATCAAACAGATCATTGAAGATCTGGGTATAAAACACATCTCTGTTCCTGGATATGAGGCAGACGATATTATCGGAACCCTCGCCAAAAAGGCTGAAAATGAGGGGTACCATGTATATATGATTACTCCAGACAAGGATTATGCCCAACTAGTGAGTAAAAATATCACAATGTACAAGCCAAGTCGCTCGGGTAACCTTTCAGAAACATGGGATATTCCAGAAGTTCTTGATAAATTCGGAATTGAACGTGTAGATCAGGTAATTGATATACTTGGGTTGATGGGCGATACTGCCGATAATGTACCGGGGTGTGCCGGGGTCGGCCCTAAAACTGCGGCCTCGCTCGTATATAAATATGGAGACATTGAAGGCATCTACGACCATATCGATGAACTCAAAGGGAAACAGAAGGAGAGACTTATTGAGTGTCGGGATACCGTTATGCTATCCAAGAAACTGGTTACTATATGTACATCTGTTCCTACGGATATTACTATTGACGAGCTGAAACGTGGCTCGGTTAATGGAGATGAGTTGAAATCGGTACTACAGAAACTTGAGATCTTCTCATTGGTTAACAGACTGATGAACTCGGGCAAAAGGCTTGAAGATGCCGAAGATTTAAAACATGAAGAGGACTTGCATCTGAGTGTTACAAACTGTTCAGGTATTAAAGGTATTGTAGATAAACTATCTGCAAACGTGGCATTTGCACTGACATTTATAGAGGAGAGTAACTTTAACCTGTATGCCTCATGGCCAAAGGGAGTTATAATCAGTTCGGAAGAGAATAGTGTTGATGTAGCAACTCTGTGTTGCTCTCCAAAAGAGGAGCTTATGCAGCTTGCACCTCTCTTTGAGAATCCTGATAAGTGCTGGATTACTGCATCCGCCAAACGAGATTTACTAATTTTGAAAAGATTGGGCATTGACGTAAAGTGTAAAATTTTTGACATCACAATTGCCCACTACATAATACAACCGGAATTGAGCCACACTCTGCAACGTATGGCTTTAGAGTTGTTACACTACCAATTTACTGCTCCACAAGGCCCAAAACAACCTACTCAACTATCTCTTTTTGATATAGTTGAAGAGGATTATACCCAACAGGCAACCGAGTGTAACCTGATATTCAGAATATACCCTATTCTTCAGAAACAACTTGAGGAGAACAACTTTGTAAATCTGTTCTACAATGTTGAGATGCCACTGACAAAAGTTCTGGCAGATATGGAGTATGAAGGTGTTGCGGTAGATATCAATGCTCTTAAAGAGCTATCCGATGAATACAGAGAAAAGTGCAATGCTCTTGAGAAGGCTATATACGCAGAAGCAGGACACGAATTCAACATCAACTCTCCTAAACAGTTAGGCGATGTTCTGTTTGGAGAATTGAAACTTGATCCTCAGCAGAAAAAGACAAAAACAGGACAATTTGTAACCTCGGAACAGGTACTCTCAAAGCTTGAAGACAACAACCCCATCGTACACTACATACTGGAATACCGAGGGTTAAAGAAACTTCTCTCTACCTATGCAGAGGCTCTGCCCGAGTACATAAACCCTGTTGACGGCAAGATACATACCAACTTTAACCAAACAGAAACAGCTACCGGACGCCTGAGCAGCCTTAATCCTAATTTGCAAAACATCCCCATCCGTACTGAAGATGGACGCAAAATCAGAAAGGCCTTCATCCCCGGCGACAGCGATTACTGTTTCTTCTCAGCCGACTACTCTCAGGTAGAGTTAAGACTTATGGCCTCGCTCAGCAGAGACCCCGAGATGATCTCTGCATTCAATAACGGCGAGGATATTCACACTGCAACAGCAGCCAAAATATACAAAACCCCCATCGAAAAAGTTACCTCGGAGATGCGACGCAGGGCAAAAACTGCGAACTTCGGAATTATATACGGAATCTCGGCATGGGGACTTGCAGAACGTCTGAAAATAAGCCGTAAAGAGGGTAAAGAGCTGATTGACGGATACTTCGATATGTATCCCGAAGTAAAACGTTATATGGAAAATTCCATAGAGCAGGCCAGAAAGCGTCGCTTTGTCGAAACTATTTTAGGACGCAGACGATACCTTAACGACATTAACTCACATAATGCCGTAGTTCGTGGAGTCGCTGAAAGAAATGCTGTTAATGCACCTATACAAGGCTCTGCGGCAGACATTATCAAAATGGCCATGATATGTATTTGGAGTGAACTTAACAGGCGAGGTCTCAAATCAAAGATGATTTTACAGGTTCACGATGAGCTCAACTTCAAATGCCACAATAGTGAGAAAGAGATTTTAAAAGAGATTGTTACCGATTGTATGGAGAGAATTGTACAATTAAGCGTTCCCCTTACAATCAGTTGCGGATATGGAGAAAACTGGTACGAAGCACATTAAGAGATGCAGGACACTTTAGGGATGCTTACAGATAGTCTGACTATAATCAACAGTGAATATGTGGCTATGCCACTAAACACTATAGAACCCCGTACAGAATACCTATACGGGTTGATTGTTGGTGCAATATTCATGGCAACCATAGCCATATTGCGCTTGAGCGATTACACCCTATTCAAAAACATCCTTACCGGAATGTTCCGTTATAAAAATTCAGAGAACCTGCTTGGAACAGGATTTGCCACTCTGGGCCATCGTTTCATATTACTGCTTCTCTCGGCAATGATGATCTCTATTGAGATATCATATATCACAACATCATCACTACTTACTCTGACAACACTTTTTACATTCCTTGCCATTATAGCAATACACTATCTGACAATAGGTGTGTACCAATATTTGGGATGGACCTTTAATAATCAACCGTTGGCAGCTATCGCCTCAATGAATTTATGGCTATCAAACATATCGTTCGGTGTAATTACATCGCCATTCATATTATCCCTCTTTTTTGCGCGCCCCGCATGGCATGAAACTCTTATAAAAATAACTCTCATTCTTGCATTACTTCTCTTTATTGTAAGAATTTTCAGGTGGATACGAATATTATTTCAAAATAGAGTTTTTATTTTGTATTTGATTTTGTACCTTTGCGGTCTTGAAATTGCACCCTTAATTTTGCTTATAAAATTTGTCGGTCAATAGAAAAATGTCAAACGCGCAAAAACAATAAAGTCTTGAAAATCAAAAAAATACTCGTATCGCAACCAAAACCTGCGAACGATAAGAATCCTTACTCAGACCTTGCTGATCAGTATGGTCTTTCATTGAATTTTCAATCTTTTATTAAGGTTGAGGGAGTATCTATTAAAGAATTTCGTCAATACCACATCAATATTTTGGACTATTCTGCCATTATTTTGACCAGTAAAGTGGCTATTGACACCCTTTTTAGCCTGTGCAAAGAGTTAAGAATTACTCTACCCGATACTATGAAATATTTCTGCGTAACCGAAGCGATAGCTCTCTATCTTCAGAAGTATATCATATATCGTAAACGTAAAATTTTCCATGGTGAAAAGGCTATTGAGGATTTGACTAAGGTATTTGTAAAAAACAAAAATGAGAATTTCCTTCTTCCGATGTCGGACATTCACAAAGAGACTATACCTGAGTTTCTTGATAAATTGAATATCAAATATACAAAAGCTGTTTTTTACAGAACTGTCTCTGCCAATTTGAAGGATAGTGTGAATCCAAAGGATTATGACATTCTTGCATTCTATACTCCTGCCGGAATCAAATCTCTGTTCCAGAACTTCGAAAATTTTGAGCAAGGCGAAACAGCTATTGCTGCATTTGGTCAGGCAACATGGAAGGCAGTTGAGGATGCCGGTCTAAGATTGGATATCAAAGCTCCAACTGTACAATTCCCCTCAATGACAATGGCATTAGAGGATTATATTAAACGATATAACAAAGAGCACAAAACAAAATGATTCGTCAAACGCTTTGCAAAGCGGAACGATTATACCACAGAAAACTGTTCGAGGAGTTACTGAACTCCAAGAGCAGTTTTGTTAAATATCCGCTAAGGGTTGTCTACACGGAAAGCTCGCTACCCGGTGAGTTTCCCATCAGAATGGCCGTTAGTGTAGGTAAAAAACGATTCAAACGTGCTAACAAAAGGAACAGAGTCAAACGTCTTGTTCGTGAAGCATACCGCCAATACAAGCCGGAAATCTACTCTAAAATCGGCGATAGGCACATTGACATTCTATTCATCTTCCTTGATACAAAACTTCCGGAGTTCGATACCGTAAAGAAGAGTGTACAGACATTAATGGATAAAATTATAGAGAGAATAGAGTCATGAAAAGAGTATCTGAATTTATCTCAAAACTGCTAATACTTGCCATTAAGTTTTACAAATACGCCATATCGCCTCACCTTCCACCTACATGCAGATTCACTCCCAGTTGCTCACAATATGCAATGGAGGCTCTGAAAAAGCATGGGCCAATAAAGGGTATATATCTTACAATCAAAAGATTATTACGTTGCCACCCGTGGGGAGGAAGTGGTTATGATCCTGTACCATAAAGTTATTTAACTACTTTTACATATTTTTATTTCATTATTTGAGCAATAAAAACTAATTTTGGCAAAACATATTCAAAAGGAGGAAAATATGATAAAATTTGCACGATTTATTTTACTCTCTGTTATTGCTGTATTTGGCGCAACATCAATTAGTTACGCCCAGCAAACAGACGAACAGCGCCACTTCAAGGTAACCAAGGCGCTTAATACACACAACATGCTACTCCGCGAAGTTAATCGCCTATACGTAGATACCGTTGATGTCGAGAAGATGGTTGAAGCCGGTATTAACGCAATGCTGGCAACACTGGATCCATATACTGTCTTCTATCCCGAAACCAATATTGACGAAGTTAAATTGATGACCAAGGGAGAGTACGGTGGTATCGGAGCTGTAATAGGAATGAACAAAGATAAAGAGATTATCATTCGTGAACCATATCGTGGCACTCCATCATATAAAGCAAAGTTGCTCCCTGGCGACGTAATGATGAGCATTAATGGCATTGATATGGCAGGAAAGGCAACTATTGATGCTACCAATATTCTGCGCGGTCCTGCAGGTGAAGAGCTGGAAATTAAAATAAAACGAGGAGATGAAAAACCATTCATAGTGAAATTGGTTCGTGAAAAAATTCAACTTCCAAATATCCCATATTATGGTATTATCCGCGACACTATTGGCTACATATATCTAAGCAGCTTTACAGAAACAGCAGCAAAAGATGTCAGAAATGCCCTACTTGATTTGAAATCGCAAGGAGCAAAAGCAATTGTTCTGGACCTCAGAAATAATGGAGGAGGTCTTATGGATCAAGCTATCGAGATTGTAAGCATGTTTGTACCTAAAGGATCTCCAGTTGTAAGCGTTAAGGGGCGAATTCCTCAAATCAATAAAGAGATGAAAACAACCCAAAATCCGATAATGCCCGATATGCCACTGGCAATACTTATCAATAGCGGTACTGCATCAGCATCCGAGATTGTTTCAGGAGCTCTACAAGACATGGATAGAGCCGTTCTGATTGGAACTCGTTCACTTGGAAAAGGATTGGTACAGAACGTACGCCCACTGCCATACAATACTCAACTGAAAGTTACCACAGCAAAGTATTACATTCCAAGTGGTCGCTGCGTTCAGGCAATTGATTACTCACACAAAGACGAAAATGGAAATGCAACCGCTCTGCCTGATTCACTCAGAAAAGAGTTCAGGACAAATGGTGGACGAATAGTATATGATGGAGCAGGAATTGACCCAGATATTGTTATCAAAGACTCTGCATTTCAATTACTTACACAAGAATTAGTTCTTAATGATTATATATTTGACTTCGTTAATGAGTATGCAAACAATAATACAGCTCCTGAAGATGTAAATGAATACGTTATACCTACTTCTATATATGACGAGTTCACCAAATATGTATTAAAACAGGATTTTGATTATATCACAAGAGGATCTAATCTTATTGATGGCGTCAGTAAAGCCTTTGAGAACGAGAATTACCCTGAGGAGGTTACTAACCTTATCCAGAAACTAAAAGAGGCTGTAAAGCCAAATTTAGAGGGTGATATGGCAAAATATAAGGACGAGATAATGGAGGCCCTGATTGGTCAGCTCATAACAAGGTATTACGATAACGAAGGATATATAGAATTTACTGTAAAAAATCAAGATAAATATATTGACAAGGCAATAGAGGGATTAAATAGTGATATTCTTAAAGTCCAATAAGATAGATTATCCATTTGGATGAAAATAATCATATATGATTGCAGCCCGCTTAGCACCTACGCAGGCTGCAATCTCTTTTATATCAGCACTCTTAATTCTTTCAACACTCTTAAAACTCTGCAAAAGACTCTTCTCTGCAGCAGGGCCTATACCCTTTATTTTCCGTAATTCGCTGTCTATCTGCGACTTACTTCTAAGATTTCTATGAAAAGTAATAGCAAATCTATGTGCCTCATCACGTATTTGCATCAGAACTCTCAGAGTATCAGACTTTTTCGATAAAATCCAAGGTTCACTATCACCAGGGAAGTATATCTCCTCAAGACGCTCCGCCAAACCAAGAATTGAAATTTTACCTCTTAAATTCAACCTATCAAGTGCAGTAAGTGCAGCGCCTAATTGTCCCTTTCCTCCATCTATGACAATCAAATCAGGAAGAGGCAATCCCTCATCAAGAACCCTTGCATATCTTCTGTATACAATCTCTTCCATAGAGGCAAAATCATTAGCACCTACAACACTCTTTACATGAAACTTTCTATACTCCCGTTTTGCCGGTTTGCCATCAATAAATACAACACAAGAAGAGACCGGATTTGTTCCTTGAGTATTTGAATTATCAAAGCACTCTATTCTTCTTGGCTGAACAGGAAGTTTCAACTCACCTACCATAGTATTCATTAACACATCTGCATTATCGACAGAATCACGTCTTACTGTTCTTTGTCGCTCCCTGTCTGCTTTAAATTGCTTGGCATTCCTCTCAGACAGCTCAAGCAGATGACGCTTCTCTCCAATTTGTGGTATTGTATAATGAACACGATCAAGCTGAATATCGGGATAGAATGGTACAATAATCTCCCTGGCACTACTCTGAACCAACTCCCTGATTTCAAAAATCACAAATGATAAAATAGCATCATTCTCCTCGTCCAATTTACGCTCTACCTCGATTGTGTGAACCTTATTAACAGAACCATGCTCTACACCTAGATAATTTACATAGATGAATCTATCGGACTCTATAAAACTAAATACATCTATAGAGTCATCAGTAGAACGAACAATTGTAGATTTTGATCTATAATCGCGCAATAAATCTGCCGCTATCTTCATCTCATTTGCCTTCTCAAATTGAAAATTTAAGGCATACAAAGACTCTCGCTCAGATAGAAAAGTAATAACCTCTGAAAGATTACCCTTTAAAATATTTCTTATCTGAGCTATATTCTCGTCATATTCTGCTCTTGAAATTCCTCCTATACATGGAGCATCGCAATTGTGAATATGATACTCAAGACATGGCTTAAATCTTTTAGAATCCGATAAAATATTTGGAATATTCAAATTACAACTCCTCAATTTGTACAATGATTTTATCAGCTTCATCAAGACATTTGCAAATTTCACCGAGGTATAAGGACCAAAATATTCCGATTCTGTTCTATTAAATCTACGTGTAATTTCAACTCTTGGGAAGGGCTCCTTTCTTATTGCTATCCAGGGATAGGTCTTATCATCCTTAAGTAAAATATTGTATTTAGGCTTATGTTCCTTGATAAGATTATTCTCTAAAAGCAATGCATCCTGCTCCGACGATACAACTGTATATTTTAAGTCAGCAATTTTTTTTACAAGAACAGAAGTCTTGGATGTTTGATTACTTTTATTCAGATATGAAGAAACTCTGCTCTTCAAATTCTTTGCCTTACCGATATAGATCACCTTACCGGAAGCATCAAAATATTGATAGACCCCCGGCTCGCTTGGAAGATTACGAACCTTCTCTCGTAAATTATCATCATATAAGGCCATAAAATGCTCTATTTTGAGAATTCAATATTTAAGAGTTAATTGACTTAGATACGTAAATATTAAAAAACTAAAAACGTTTTTTTTTACAACTCATTACCTCAATAATTATCTATAAAAGAGAAACTCCTAAAATCAAATAGTCCCCTCTCGCCCAACTTTATCTCTGGTATAACAATTAAAGAAAGAAATGAAAGGGTCATAAACGGATCGTACAAATCCGACCCCGACATCTTAACTCTCCTCTTCAATGAGGTAAAAATTTTGTTCACATATTCTCCGGATCTATCCGAGATAATTCCCCCAATAGGTAATGGTAAAATTGTAACCTTACCGCCTTCTGAGTATGACAAACCGCCCTTATACTCTATAACTTTGTTTATAGCCTTAAGCAGATCACTATCATTTGTACCTACAGCCAATATATTATGAGAGTCATGCGATATTGTGGATGCTATTGCACCACGTTTCATATTAAAACCTCTCACATAAGCAATCTGGGGAGCTGTATCAGAACTATATCTATTGAGATAAACAAGTTTCAAAATATCATCATCGAGCGATGCCTCAAAATTCTCAAATTCTCTATCAATTGAAAATTTGAATGGAACTGTTAACAACTGATTTTTGACAATCTCTATTCCAAGATGCTCTCCGCAAATCATATTTTTTCTGAGATCTGTCAAAGCCAAAGAACCTCGCTTAAATTTATTTATTGAGACATTAACTACACAAGTTTCATCTATCTCTTGCGAATGTGAATTCTTTTCCTCCTTATTCAGGTCATATACACATCTACCTCCAACATACACCTGCAATGGTTCAAAGGTTCTAATACTCTTCACAACTTGAAAATCGGCTGAATCGGAAACTCTTAAAACACCTACAGGGAGAGAGTAATGTTCAACAGGATTAAGTGAAGCAGCTCTCAAAACATCGAATATATTATATCCATCTTTAACTGCACGTTTTACCAACTTATCAATATGCCCAACGCGTAACAATGTATCCGGATGAGAATCATCAGTACAAAACATAACCGAATCAGGATAATCAGCAATCAAACATTTTAATCCATCATAATTATCAACTGCACTTCCCCACCTGATTAAAATCTTAATGCCCGATTTTATCTTCTCCTCCCCCTCCTTAGCTGAGACACATTCATGGTCAGTTGAAATTCCGGCTGCCGCATACTTCAACAATTCATCTCCACTCAACAGAGGAGCATGGCCATCTACAACCATACCACAATTTCTGACAGCCTCTATTTTTCCTATCATATCACCATCCTCATTGATTACAGAAGGTACATCCATAACTTCAGAGAGTCCGACAAACTTACCACTATTAGCCAATATTGCCACATCAGAACTATCTATCACCGCTCCTGATCCATCAAAACATGTAGAGGGGACACACGATGGTATTGTAAAGAAAACCTTACACAAGGAACTCAATTCTGCATTCTTAACCATAGCCAATACTCCAGAGACTCCTGTTACATTAGCTATCTCATGAGGGTCTGTAACCACCGCAACTGTTCCACGTGGAACAACTAATTTAGAAAACTCTTGAGGCATCAACATCGAACTCTCAATATGAACATGAGAATCTACAAAACCCGGTATAATATAATTATCGAACTTCTTATCATGAACTCTCTCTATAGAGAGAATTACACCATTGTCAAATTTAATTTTTGCTGGATAGATATCGCGCTGATATATATCAACCAAGTTACCTGTTACAGTCTTCATAATAAAGAATTAAATTTATAAGAATCTGCTTAATTTTATTGCTAATTTATTTCTTGAACTACCTACAATAGTTTAGGGCTCCTTGAGAAATAGATTTTAAACAGTATTTAATTGTTCCACGTGGAACATTATCGCCCCATCAAAACCAAAAGAACACTAATATCAGCAGGCGATACTCCACTAATTCTTGAAGCTTGACCTAAAGTTTTAGGTTGAATCTTCTCAAGTTTCTGTCGTGCTTCTGTTGATAAATTTTGAATATTCATATAATCAAATTTACCTTCAATTTTCAAATTTTCAAGTCTACTGAATTTATCTACAAGTAACTTCTCTCTTTCAATATAACCTGAATACTTGAGTAAAATCTCAGCCGATTCAACAGCCTCGTCTGAAATATCAGAATTAAAAATAAACTCTTTTAAAGGGGTAATAAAATTACATAAGATATTTATTGTTAATTCAGGTCTTGATAATAATTCAGACAACTTACAACCCTGACGAAGAGGTGTTACTGATAATTCATTAAGAAACGGATTTACAACAGAGGCTTTCACACTAAAATTCTTAATAAACTCTATTAGGGAATCACGCTTAGAGATCTTATCCTGATAAACTGAAAATCTATAATCAGAAACCAAACCAATTGCCTTTCCAAGCGGTGTCAATCTATCATCAGCATTATCCTGACGTAACAAAATTCTATACTCTGCTCTTGATGTGAACATTCTATAAGGCTCATCAACTCCCTTTGTAACCAAATCATCTATTAGAACACCGATATATCCATCCGACCTGGTTAACGAAACCATATCCTTATCATTAGAAAACAGGTGAGCATTTATTCCGGCAATTAATCCCTGAGCTGCAGCCTCCTCATAACCTGTAGTACCATTAATCTGACCTGCAAAAAAAAGATTTGGGATTAATTTGGTCTGTAAAGTATGGAACAATTGGGTAGGTGGAAAATAATCGTACTCAATTGCATATCCGGGACGATAAATTTTAACATTCTCAAATCCCTCCACTTTACGTAAAGCAGCAAGCTGAACATCCCATGGTAAAGATGAAGAGAAACCATTTAGATAGTATTCATTAGTATCCTCACCTTCTGGTTCAAGAAATAGGTGATGTGAATTTTTTTCTGAAAAGGTATCAAGTTTTGTCTCTATACTTGGACAATATCGAGGACCTATACTTTTGATAGTTCCATTGAACAAAGGACTATCGTCAAATCCTGTTCTCAGAATATTATGAACCTCTTCATTAGTATAGGCAATATAACATGGTCGTTGTTTAAGCGATTTGTTTGATGAATCTAAATATGAAAATTTATGGAAATCATCATCACCATACTGAATAGTCAATTTATCAAAATCAATACTTCTGCCGTCAATTCTTAATGGTGTCCCTGTCTTCATTCTACCGGTCTCAAAACCGAATTCGGAGAGTTGTTCGGTTATACCTGTAGAGGATGGTTCAGAAATTCTACCACCTTCAAAACTAACTTTACCTACATGCATCAAGCCGTTAAGAAAAGTTCCATTTGTCAAAACTACGGTATCGGCAGAAAAGGAGATTCCTAATGCTGTAACAACACCTTTTACTACTCCAGCATCTATTATCAAACTAACAACATTATCCTGAAAAAGATCAAGATTCTCACACTTTTCAAGTACAGAACGCCATTCAGCTGAGAACTTCATACGGTCACATTGTGAACGAGGACTCCACATTGCAGGCCCTTTTGACCTATTCAACATTCTGAATTGAATTGAACTTCTATCGGTAACAATAGCTGTCATACCACCAAGAGCATCAATTTCACGTACCAATTGTCCCTTAGCAATACCACCAATAGCAGGATTACAACTCATTTGTGCAATCTTCTGCATATCCAATGTTATCAACAAAGTTTTTGAACCCAGATTTGCAGCGGCCATAGCAGCTTCACAGCCGGCATGACCTGCTCCAACCACAATAACATTATAATGTGGCATCAAATTATTCATCATACACCAACCAAATTTAGCAAATTAAGGCAATTAGCCTCCTGCTCTCGCATTATCTTAGACTCCTCAGTAGATTTATCCTTAAAACCTATCAAATGTAAAATTCCGTGAGAAAACACTCTGTTGAACTCCTCCTCAAAACTAGTAGAGAATTGTTCAGAATTGGATTTTACCGTATCAATACTGATATAAATATCACCACTGATTATATCTCTTCTACAATAATCAAATGTTATTATATCGGTATAATAGTCATGATTTAAAAATTCTCTATTAACCTCTATAATTTTGTCATCATTACAATAAATAAAAGAGAGGCGTCCCACCCTCTTGCCGTAATGTTTACATATTATCTCAAGCCATTTGGAAAACCTCTCATAAGAATAAAAAAAAGGAGGCTCCACGTCTTCAAACTCAATTAACAACCTACTCATAAATTAAAATACAAAGTAACTTTAGAACCACCCTTCTCATAAATCATCTTGTCAGATAAAATACTCATCAAATATATTCCTCTACCTGATGTCTTTTCAATATTCTCAGGAAGAGTTGGATCAACCGGATAATTCTTATAGTCAAATCCTTCACCTTCATCTTCAATAGAAACATAAAAAATTGTCTCATCAAGGGTAGCTACAATAGTAACAAATTTACTTTCATCCCTCTTATTACCAAATAAAATAGCATTATTAACGGCCTCAATTATCGATAAGTCAATTTGACCATACAATCGTTGACCCAATGAAAATTCAGTCGTGAAAGAGTCTATAAACTTCTCTACCTCTGAAATCTGACTTACCCCCGAGGCTATTTTGAGTTCGAGTCTTTTCATTACTATATCTAATTTTAAAATTTGTCTAATACAATAATAAAGGACCGGTAATTATCCGGTACCCTCATCTATCTACGAAGTTACGAAAAAAAAAATTAAAAACAAAGTTATTTTCTTAACCAAAGTTCAGGATTTAACTTTGTCAACTCTTTCCATATCTGCAACTCCACCGTTGTTCCTTTATCACTACTATATGCAGCTTTACCCAATTTCTGTCCGGTTGATACCTTATCTCCCTGTTTGACATATACCTGGGACAAATTCACGTAAAGTGAAAAATAGTTACCATGTTTAAGTAAAACAACATTATTGGAACTTGAAACAAAATGAATACTTACTACCTCTCCCTTAAATATTGATTTTACATCACTATCCTTATTACATCTGATAACTATACCAGATGAATTTGTCTGAACATTTTTTAAAATAGGGTGAGGATGAGTTCCAAATTTCTCTATTACTACTCCATTATCAACCGGCCATGGTAATTTACCCTTGTTTGATGCAAAATCATTAGCTAGCTGAATATCAACCTGCGATAATGCAGGATTAGTTGTTTTATTAGCCGAAGCACGCTTTACCTGCTCTTCAATCAACTTCTTTATTCTATTATCCAAAGCCTTTTTATTGGCTATCTCTTTATCAAGTTTTCTACGAATTGAAGCCTCATTCTTTTTTATGTCCGATAATAATCTCTGTTCTTTCTGCTTATCCTCATTCAAGGCTCTTTGCATATTACCTACCTCCACTTTTGTATTGACCTTTTGATCCAAAAGTACCCGGTTTCTACTATTCAAAGCTCTGAGAGAATCATTTATAGCTGCAATCTCTTTTACTCTATTCTTAGTAAAACTCTTCATCTCCTTATAGTACCTGAATCTTCTATAAGCCTGATCAAATGAATCAGATGATAAAATATACAACAATTGATTCTCAAAGTTTCTCACTTTCCACTGCTCATATACAGCTTTATCATAGAAAGCTAATAACTTATCACGTTGATTTTCATAATTATTAATAGCTTCCAAATTTCTGTCAATTGCACTATTAAGGTTTGAAAGCTCCTTGTTAAGAGTATTGATAATATTATTTGTCTCAGCAATCTTTCTCTCATAAAGATTAATTTGCTGAATAGAACTATTCTTATTCCTTTTTGCCTCGTCCAAAAGTGAATTCAACTTCTTAATCTCCTTCTCACTTTTTGCTCTTTCAGATTTTAAACTCTCAACTGTTTGAGCATAAGAAGTTGAAAAAGTAGTTGATAAAAAAAGTAATATCAAAAATAAAAATCTCATCATCTGAATTTAAATATTTCGCTCACTATATTTTGAAGGAATTTTAAAAGAAATTTTAGAAGGAATATCAAACTCCACTTTTGAATACTCAATATCTACACTGATTCTACTATCTTCATATATAGACAGAATAGCTAGTTTCATTGGGAATATCGTCGTATTAACTTCATTAAAATCTGAATATTTCACCTCAATACTACTCTCATTATCTACATCCTCAATATAACTTGATAAGACTCTAAAACTCTTTGAATCAATCAAACTCTTATGGAATATCAATGAATACTCCTTATTTTTACTGCGTTTTCTTTGGTATTTTTTGTACTTTCTGTCCAAATTACGCTCATGCTCTGAAGTAATATAATATGAATTTATGCTTCTCTCTAATTTAGTACCAGAGTGTCCCTCCTCTATATCACCAACTATCAACTTATTTGTGAAAATTCTTTGAAGAAGATCATAATTCAAATCAATTCCATATTTTGCAGAAAAATCATCATAATCCCCTTTAACGTAATACTTCTCATGATAATTAATCATAGCAAAACTATCCTGTTTCAATAAAACCCTTAAAACCTCAATACCTAATGGAGCATTAACAGATATTTGAATAAATTCATTACTCTTCATCTTTAAAGATGCTTTGAAACTCTGCTTCTTATATCCATTATTCATCTCAACATCCAACTTTTTGATAGTCAGATAATCAAAATTATTTTCAGCAGTATCTATATTTTTAAGTAGCTTGTTTAATGTTATAACAGGTGCTAATGACTTTACACTTCTAACTCTCTCTCTCGATGTAGCACAAGAGAATAAAGTTGATACAAAAAGTGTAAAAAGTAAAAACTTTATACTATTAACCTTTATCATAACTACTCCATTTTAGCCTTTAACTCTCTCACCTTATTCTCATACTCTTCTGCCAAATCCAATTTACCATTAGCTTTTAAAATCAATGAATAGTGCTCATAATATGTCAATTTATCACTATCATCACCCATATTATCCAGAGCTTTCTTCATATATTTTTCTGCATTAGAGTACTCTCCTAACTTATATAAAATCCACGCATACGTATCTAAATAGACAGGATTATTCGGTTCTGCAAGTATAGTTTTATGAGACATCTTTTTTGCCTCATCCAACTTTATATTATCATTTGAAAGATAGTATGCATAATTATTCAAAGATGTTATGTTAGTAGGATCCAATTTAAGCAAATAGTCAAATATCTCATATGATTCACTATTTCTACCTACTTCATGATAACTCTCAGAGAGAATCTCAAGCATAGACAAATGAAGATCTGATAATTTTGTAACATACTGAATAGCTATTTCACACAACTCAACACTCTTTTGATAATCCTCATTTAATATGGCATTATATATTGAAGGATAATAGAATATTGCCTTATCAGGGAAATACTTCAATGCCATATCAGAGTAATACAATGACTGCTCCAAATCATCTTTAGACAGATAATAGAATATTACATTCTCAAATATAATTTCATTCTCCTTATTGAAGGATAAGATATGTTTTAACTCATTTATATACCCGTCACCTTCGGCAGAATTAACTCGCAACCACTCACTATATAGATAACATATATCAAAATTATCGCTATATATCTCTCTGGCATTTAACATCAATTTATCCAATACAATATGATAATCAGCCTTTATTGTGTCATTTGTATAATTCAAATAAGCATCTATAAACTGTGCCAAATAGTCCGATATGTAATTTATATTTGACTTTGTATCACTTATTCCTGATAAAGCATTCTTATAGAATCTTTTAAAATCAAGTTTCTCCAAATACTCCGATGCTCTGTATAACGAGATTATACCACTCTTGCCATTTCTCTTTTCAAAATCCTTAAGTGTTTTTTTTGAGTCATCATATAACTTTAAATCTCTGTATGTTATAGCCATAGCAATAGCCTTGATAGGGTTATCCTTATCTAACATATAGAGATCATTTATAACTGCTACTGTATATTTGGCTCCCTCTACACTATCCTTGTCGGTAATTCTTTTTATTAAATCATACTTTATAGAGGACCAATCATAATTCTGACCAAATTTTCTCTCATAAAGCATCATATAATCAAGAGCTTTCGTATAGTTAATAGCTGAATTGAATTCTATTGCACCTATATAAAAATCTTCATTCAAAGGATATTTCTCTACAAGTTGCTCATAGATATCGGCACAATTCTGATACCTCGCCAAAGAGTTATATATATCTACCAACAATAATTTATTATGATAGTTATCAGGAGAGATTGAATCAGCTTTCAATGCATAAAACAAAGCCTTTTCATTATTCAATTGTGTACTATAGTATGTGGCCAGTTCATAATTTATGGACGAGGACTCAGGGTATACGGAATATGCCCTATTCAGAAATGTTGACAGACTATCTCTATCTTCTATAGCACGCAATCTTGCTATCTCTATGAGAGATGACTCAACTCCGGAATACAATACTGAGTCACTTACCGATTGTGCCTTTAAATTTCCGGTAAGCATAATAAATATTCCTACTATAAATGAAAGTAATAATCTATTTTTCATTCTTTTTATTTAGTACCTGTATGTCCAAATCCACCATCTCCCCTTTCGGTTTCGTCCAAAACTTTTACCTCAGTCAATACAGGTTGTTCAACTTTAGCAATAACCATTTGACATATACGATCACCGGGATTAATAGTAAACTTATCAGATGATAAATTTATCAAAATAACTCCTATCTCACCTCTATAGTCGGCATCAATTGTTCCGGGTGTATTTAAAACTGTTATTCCACTCTTTAATGCCAAACCACTTCTTGGACGAATCTGAGCCTCATAACCATCGGGAAGAGATATAAAAAGTCCTGTAGGTATTAATTTTCTCTCTAATGGAGCCAAAGAAACAGGCTCTCCAATATTTGCTCTTAAATCCATTCCGGCTGACTGGGGTGTTTTATATTCCGGTAGCGGATATGCCGATTTGTTTACTATTTTTATCTCCATAATTTTACTCCTTTTAAGAGCATAAAATTAGTAAATTGAGAAAAAAAATCCAAATAGATTCTCTAAATCTCCTCTATCTCTTCTTTTTTTTAATTTATATATATTTTTTAGTTGATGTAGTAGTAGTGTGTTAGTATGTGAGTAAATAATTTCTCAGAAATTTGTTTTTTAAGTTACTAAGATATTTTTCAGAGATACTAACAGTGTGTTAGTTATAAAATATATGAATATCAATAAAATATAGAATTTACTAACATCTGTTAATATCTCTTATTGTTGAAAAAAAATGACTCACGTTAATAACAAATCTGTTAGTAAAGTGATAGTATGCTCTGTTAGTTTACAGGTTAATTATCATTATCGCTTTAAGATTATAAACATGTAATTAACAAATACTAACAAGATACTAACAGGTTATTAACAACTTTATTAACAGGTAAAGTATGATAATCTGAATTTATTTATTAACTTTGAATATCGTTAAAGTAGTAATTAACCGAATATGAAAAAATTTTTAGGAGTCAATGACCTTGGCTGTTTGGACAAGGCATTAAAAGAGGCCTTTGAGATTAAAAAAGATAGATTTGCTTATCAACATCTGGGTAAAAACAAGACCCTTCTGATGGTGTTTTTTAATTCAAGTCTAAGAACAAGATTGAGTACTCAAAAGGCTGCCATGAATCTTGGTATGAATGTAATTGTTTTAGATGTAAATCAGGGTGCATGGAAATTGGAGACAGAGAGAGGAGTTATTATGGATGGCGATAAATCGGAGCATCTGTTGGAGGCAATTCCTGTAATGGGTTCATATTGTGATATTATAGGAGTAAGAAGTTTTGCAAATTTTAATAATAAGGCTGATGAATACTCTGAAAAGATAATAAATCAATTTATTAAATATTCAGGTTGTCCTGTATTCAGTATGGAGGCTGCAACTTGTCATCCATTGCAGGCATTTGCTGATGTTATTACCATTGAGGAACATAAGAAATGTGATAAGCCAAAAGTTGTGCTTACATGGGCTCCACATCCAAAAGCGCTTCCTCAGGCAGTTCCTAACTCTTTTGCAGAGTGGTGTGTAGCAGCAGGTTATGATGTAGTAATAACTCATCCGGAGGGATATGAATTAGATGAAAAATTTACTAAAGGAGCAAAAATAGAGTATGATCAAAAGAGAGCATTGGAGGGTGCTGATTTTGTTTATGCCAAAAACTGGTCTGCATATGAGGATCCGAACTATGGAAAGATTTTAAGTAAGGATATGTCATGGACTATAGACAGTGAGCATATGTCATGGACCAATAATGCCTATTTTATGCACTGTTTGCCTGTTAGAAGAAATATGATAGTTACAGATGATGTAATTGAATCAGAGCAATCATTGGTTATTAAGGAGGCTGCAAATCGTGAAATTAGCGCCCAAACTGTAATAAAGATGATGCTTGAATCTTTGCAGAAGTAGGTTTGCAGATATAAACAATACAAAAAGACCCCAAAAGTACAAGCTTTTGGGGTTTTATATGCTATAATTTATACCTGATCAAATAAGTTTGTTTGTTGCAGTCTCAGGGAAGATTACAGAAGGTTTGAAACTCTTTGCCTCCTCGAAATCCATCATTGCATATGATATTATGATAACAACATCACCAGGACAACATTTTCTGGCTGCCGGTCCATTTAAACATATAACTCCACTATCTCTCTCCCCTTTAATGACGTATGTTTCAAGTCTTTCGCCATTATTGACATTTACAACTTGAACTTTTTCATTTTCAATTAGGTTAGCTGCATCCATAAGAGCTTCATCAATAGTGATACTGCCAACATATTGCAGGTTTGCATCTGTTACAGAAACCTTATGAATTTTAGATTTCATTACCTCTATATACATCTCACCTTTTTGTTTAAATGATTATATTATCAATTAATCTGATCTCTCCGGCATATACGGTAATACATATTACCTTACTACCCTCTTCACTCCACTCCTCTGTAATCTTCAAACTCTTCTCATCTACTATTTCAACATACTCTACTTCAAGTAGTGGATTTGAGTTGATAGATTCTATAATCCAGTTTTTAAGTTCGGCTACACTCATTGTATTGTGTATTTTAACAGCCTCGCTTAAAATTCTATGTATATTAGGAGCAGTTGCTCTGTGTTCTGCAGATAACAATCTGTTTCTTGAACTCATAGCCAATCCATCAGACTCTCTGACTATAGGACACGATACAATATCTATATTATAATCTAATTGGGAAACCATACTTCTGATAATAGCAATCTGTTGGAAATCCTTCATACCAAAGAATGCCCTATCAGGATTTACTATATCAAAAAGTCTGCTTACTACCTGAGCAACACCATTGAAGTGACCCGGTCTCTTTGGTCCCTCCATAATCTCTCCAATGTACCCAAAATCAAATTGTCTTGTGTCGGGTTCGGGATATATCTCCTCAACAGAGGGTGTTAATACTGCATCACATCCTACACTCTCAAGTAACTTGATATCGTTCTCCAGAGTTCGTGGATATCTCTCCAGATCTTTCGGATCATTAAATTGTGTAGGGTTTACAAATATACTCACCACCACTACATTACAACTCTCTTTGGCTTGCTTAACCAATGAAATATGACCCTCATGAAGGGCTCCCATTGTAGGAACGAATCCTACCACTTCTCCCCTCTCTTTACACTGTTTTATGTAGATACTTAATCTATCTTTTGTTTCAAAAACCTGCATAACCAAGCTTTTAAGAATCTATTTAAATTTTATTGTTTATGAATTTCTTACACTGCTTATAATTGTTTCTGCTTCTTTGAGAATCTTTTTGGTCTATATTTTACTTCCTATCTTGGCGATATAACATATTGCCTTAATTACGAAGCAAAATTTATCTAAAAGAGTCATGAAATAAATTTTAAACAGCTTATAAATTCCATAAATAATTTCGGTGCAAGTTTACTAACTATTTTTGAAGTTTGCTAATATTTTTGAATAGTTTTGAAAGTTCGGTAAGAATATCTTCACTTGAGCTCTCCTCGTGCATTACAATAAAAATTGTGTCATCGCCAGCAATTGTACCCAAAATATTATCGGAGTGGTTATCATCTATTATTACTGTTACGGCATTTGCATATCCGGACAATGTCTTGATAACAGCCATATTTCCTGAAAATGATATACTTTTTATAGCAGCCGACAATCCATGTTGTTTATTTGAACTGATATCATTATGATTTCCTGTTTCACTGTTGCTATTTTCAGGAATATAGTAATACGGAGAGCCATTTTTACTATTGTATTTCACAACGTTAAGTTCTTTCAAATCTCTTGACAAAGTACTCTGAGTTACTCTGTATCCTGATCTTTTTAATCTGGTTGAAAGTTCCTCCTGTGACTGAATTTTTTCAGTGGTTATTATCTTTTTAATAGTAAAAAGTCTTTTGGATTTCAGTTTCATATAATTTGGTCTATCATTTTCTACTAACATCAAAAATCTGTTTCAAATAATACTGAAACAAATTTTAACAGCTTCTGATTCAACAAAGGTAATAAAAAATAAAATAATTACGTAATTTTGTGGTTTGAGTAATAATTACAAGTAGATAGATTATGAAGCGATTGCATAAATTTTTGCTGATATTCTGGGGAGCGATAGTTCTTGGTATAGGGGCTTTAGTTTTGCTTTTTCACCTTATAGCTAATGGAAATCTGGGATTTATGCCAAGTCTTGAAGAGTTGGCAAATCCACATAACAGATTTGCCTCTGAGATATACTTTGAAGATGGACCGATGATGGGACAATACTTTAAAGAGGAGAATCGCAGATTCGTAGAGTATAATGATATACCAAAGTGTGTGATAGATGCGCTGATAGCAACCGAGGATGTTCGTTTTTATGAACATAGTGGTATAGATATGCGTGGATTGGTGCGTGTATTTAAAGGCTTGATAACGGGTAATACATCCTCTGCCGGTGGAGGTAGTACAATCAGTCAGCAGTTGGCGAAAATGCTATTTCCAAGAGAAAAGAATATGAGCAAAATGGAACTTGTATTCAGAAAATTACGTGAGTGGGTTATAGCAGTTAAACTGGAAAAAAATTATACAAAAGAGGAGATTATTGCCATGTATCTCAATAAGTATGATTTTGTGAACCTGGCAGTAGGAATCAGCTCAGCATCAGAGATATATTTTGGTATACCGGTAGATTCATTAAAAATTGAGCAGGCGGCAATGTTGGTTGGAATGGCAAAAAATTCATCGCTTTATAATCCGGTTGTTCGCCCTGAAAAGACTCTTGGCAGAAGAAATGTTGTACTTTCACAAATGCATAAGTATGGCATGATTGATAAGTTTGCCGAGGACTCTTTATCCGCTTTGCCATTGGGATTGAATTTTAGCAGAGTGAGCCATAAAGAGGGATTGGCTACATATTTCCGTGAATATTTGCGTCTCTATTTAACAGCAAATAAACCCGATAAATCAAAGTATAGATGGAATAAGGATCAGTACCCCATTGACTCATTAGCATGGGAAAATGATCCGCTTTATGGATGGGTTAACAAGAATTCAAAACCAGATGGAACAAAGTACAATCTTTACTCTGATGGTCTTAAAATTCACACCTCATTGGATTCAAGAATGCAGCGTTATGCCGAGGAGGCTGTGCGTGAACATTTGGGAAAAACTCTTCAACCTACATTTGATAGGGAGCGCAGAAACAAGAAAAATCCTCCATTCTCCAATGATTTGACGAAAGAGGAAATTGATAAGATTATGAATACCTCCATCAAGCGTTCTGAGAGATATACCGGAATGAAATCGGCAGGAGTATCGGAAAAGGAGATTATGGCATCGTTCAAGGAGAGGCGTAAAATGAAAATCTTTACATGGAATGGTGTAAGGGATACTTTGATGTCACCTGAGGATTCATTAAAACATTATAAATCATTCTTCAGAGCGGGTGTAATGGTTATGGAGCCGTCATCTGGAGAGGTGAAGGCGTATGTAGGAGGTCCTGATTACAGATATTTTATGTACGATATGGTCTCTGTAGGTAAGAGACAGGTGGGTTCAACAATCAAGCCAATATTATATACGCTTGCAATGCAGGAGGGATTAAGTCCGTGTGAGCAGGTACCGAATATTCCTCAAACATTTATTCTTCCGGATGGAACATCGTGGACAGCACGTGGAGGTACCAAGAGAGTAGGTGAAATGGTAACACTAAAATGGGGATTGGCAAATTCCGAGAACAATATATCAGGATGGGTTTTAAAACAGTTTACCCCTCAGGCCGTTGTAGATATGGCAAGAAAGATGGGAATTTCTGCATTTATTGATCCGGTTCCGTCAATATTCCTTGGAACATCGGAAATTTCGGTTAAAGAGATGACTGCAGCATACTCCATCTTTGCAAATAAGGGAGTTTATAATACCCCATTGGTTGTAACAAGAATTGAGGATAAGTTGGGTAATGTATTGGAGGAGTTTGTTCCTGAAAGCAGAGATGTTATAACGGAACAGACTGCATATCTGATGTGTAATTTGTTACAGGGAGTTGTAGATGAGGGTACCGGAGTACGATTGAGATACAGATACCAATTTAAAAATGCCATGGGTGGTAAGACTGGAACAACCCAGAGTCACTCAGATGGATGGTTTATGGCAGTTACACCAGAATTGGTAGGTGGAGTATGGGTAGGAGCCGAGGATAGATCCGTCAGATTCCAGAATCTGGCTAATGGTCAGGGAGCAAATATGTCTCTTCCTATTTGGGCACTCTTCCTGCAGAAGGTTCAGGCGGATGAGTCTTTAGGTTATGCAGGATTGGATTTCATTAAACCTACGGGAATGAATATTCAACTAGATTGTAACGAGGTCTCTTACGAGGAAGAGGAGGAGTTTTATTGATATTGGGCGTAATGGCGAAGAGTAAAACCATATATGTGTGTAAAAATTGCGGAGCCAAAGAGAGTAAATGGGTAGGGCGATGCAAAATATGTGGAGAGTGGAATAGTTTTGAAGAAGAGATAGTTACAACTTCAAAAGTCTCTTCATACACAGCAACAAAAGGTGAAGTAAAGGCTCTGAAACTTTCCGATGTGCGGATAGGAGACGAGCAGAGAGTTGATACCGGTGATAATGAGTTAAACAGAGTTTTAGGTGGTGGTATTGTTCCTGGATCGCTGATTCTTTTAGGAGGTGAGCCGGGAATCGGAAAATCTACACTATCGCTCCAGTTAGCACTAAATAGTAAAGGCAGGGTTCTCTATTTTTCTGGTGAGGAGAGTGTATCGCAGATAAAGATGCGTGCAGAACGTTTGGGATATACTAATGATGATTGTCTCTTTTTATCGGGTAATTCACTTGAGGTGGTGTTGGAGCAGGCAACTCATTTAATGCCGGAATTGTTGATAATCGACTCTATTCAGACTCTGGCAACAGAAAATGTAGATGCTATACCCGGAACCCTGACACAGATTCGAGAGTGTACAAATTCACTTTTACGGTTTGCAAAAGAGAACTCCATTTCAATAATATTGATAGGGCATATCACTAAGGATGGCCAGCTTGCAGGTCCTAAGGTTCTGGAACATATGGTAGATACGGTACTTCAGTTTGAAGGTGATCGTCAGCACCTATACAGAATTTTACGTTCAATCAAGAATCGTTTCGGTTCAACATCCGAAATTGGTATATATGAGATGCTTCAATCGGGGTTACGTCAGGTATCAAATCCCTCTGAGTTGTTGTTATCAAGTACACTTGATGAGTTAAGTGGAGTTGCTGTTGCTGCGACAGTCGAGGGTGTACGTCCTATTTTACTTGAAGTTCAAGCACTTGTATCGACAGCTGCATATGGAGTGCCACAAAGAACAGCTACAGGTTTTGATACTCGTAGATTGAATATGCTACTTGCAGTTTTAGAGAAGAGGGTTGGATTCAGATTGTCAAGTAAAGATGTCTTTATAAATATAGCCGGAGGAATTAAAGTTGTTGATCCTGCACTTGATTTATCTATAGTAATGGCCATACTTTCATCAAATGTGGATATATCTCTCCCCTCCGATTCTGTATTTGCAGGCGAAGTTGGCTTGTCGGGCGAGGTTAGGGCAGTAAGCAGGATAGAACAAAGAATATTCGAAGCTGAAAAATTAGGATTTAAAAAGATATATGTTCCTCTTGGTAATAAAAAATCCATAACCAAGAGTCCTAATACCATAGAGGTTATATTTGTAAACAGAATTTCTGAGTTGTGCAGGGAACTTTTTAGAGGTTAATATCCATTTTTTACAATTTGGCACGTTTTTTGCTGGTGCTTTCGGTGAAAAATGAATATTATTGTTGATGAAAAGTGTGTACATATCCTTTGTGTCGCTATTAGTTGCGACAATATTTTGGGCTTGTGATTCGAATGGTGACAATATAGACAACATCGAAAAAGATGTTGTTGATATGGTTATATCAGTAGATAACAGTTCAAGAGTTTCTTATGGAGATAACTTCTCTCTTTCATTTGCCGATAGTGATGAGTTGATGGTAATGGAGGAGAGTTTAGGCGATGTTACATCGCTGAAATATAGTGATGGTCAATTTTTTGGTAAAGTGTATGTTCCAAGAGTTGCAGATGGTAGTTACTCTGTTTGTGGTGCATTAGGAGCTGATAAAGTGGATAGTGGATCAGCTACATACTCTATACTTTCCAATCAATCAGGTTACGCTTCTGTTAAGTTGGCAGGTAAGAGTCTTGTTTCAGATTACTCAAACGTTCAGTTGGGGATGGAGCAGGTATTCTCTATGTTATCTATATCTGTAAATCCATTAGAATCAGGTATCTATTCATTAATTCTCGAGAGTATAGCCGGCGAGGCTATAGTCGGAGAAGCTACCTATCACTATTCAACCGGAGAGGTATCTGTTAATGGTGATGCATCGAAGATAATAGTAACACCGATTGCGCCGATTACAAAGGCTCAGCAGGTTATTTTTAATATATTACCGGTGGAGTTGTCTGAGGGTCTTTACTTGACCTTGGTAGATAAATATGGTAAGAGGATGCGCCTGACTCTGAATTATGGAAATTCCCTTAATTTTGAAAAGAACAAGGTAGTGGTTATACCCAATGTAATTAATCAATCAAATATAAATATTGAGTTGGGAACTACATACTCTTCATATATGATTAATGGTGTAACTGCCCCCAATAACTCTCTTGATGGATCAACTATTTGGATTGCCGAGAGTAAAGCACTAGGTATTTCAGGACACCTTATTAAAGAGGCAGGTCTTTATGTTGATGGAGAGAAATACTCGTCAGCCTTCACAACTGATGGAGTAATTTCAGGAATGACCTTATATAACCAGAGATGGGCAAATCATGAAATTCAGGCTTATGTGATAGATAATGAAAATAATACATATTTATCAGAGAAGATGGATGTTGCAGTGACAGGTCTTCCATACTCTGTTTCGTTTGCAGGAGTATCTGAGAGCTCTTTATCAAATACACTTGGATTTAAACACTCTTCACTGACCTCTATAGGCGGTGATTGTATCACAATGACACAGAATGGTTATCTGACTACCAAAACCTTTTATGTTCCCAATCTTATAAGTGTTGTAACAAGTGTAAGTAACACAACAAACGATAATACTGCGGGAAATCAGATAGTTTATGCAACGCCGGTTACTCGCGATATGCTTAGAACAATAACCGGTGGAGCAATGATAACTGCTAATTACAATGGTGATTATAACCCAGGCTCAGGAAATTGTGTAATGTCAGCTTTATCATCGCCGTTTAATTTGACAAATGAGAAGAATTGCGTACAATATGCTACTCCGGTAAATACTGTATGGTTATGGCAGGAGTGTGTAATGGCAATTTCTGAGATTATAATAAAATATGCTGAATAATGAGACACAAATATAGCTATATATCGATTTTGACACTTTCACTTCTCTTTGCATGCAGTAACGAGGAGAATCAGAATATTGTGCCTATTAGTGGGACCGGTGAGGCGAATTTTGAGTTTGCGGTAGACGAGTCTTTAAATAGTTCTCGCACAGTAGAGGTAAATATCCCATCCACAATAACTCTTAATATTTTGCCGGACGATATTACAACGGGGACTGAGAAGAGTTATACCTTGACAAGTAGTAGTGGTACTTTTAAGCGTAAGGCTATTCTTGAGCCCGGAACATACAATTGTGAGGCATACGACAGAAAAAGTGTAGAGTTAGCTTTAAATAGTTCTGAGCGAGGTGAGGCTTGGTACTATGCTTCGTTTGCCGATGACGAGCACTTTGCCATTGAGACAGAAAAGACAACCAATGTTAACGTAATACTGAAAATAGCAAACTCAGCAATTACCCTTAACAAGAGTGGAGAATTTACCGATGAGGAGATATTTTCTGTAGACAAGGTGGCTCTCTATACTGCTGATAATACCAATAGAAAACTCATATACGAGTTGATGGACGGATCTGAGTATGGCTGGTATAAGGCAAATCAGAACATAATGGTTCAGGTATATTTCACCTACAAGGGTCAGAAGTATTATAAGATTTTGGATATTAACGAGAAAACCATTGCAGGCAATAACCATATGATCACTCTTAAGCCATCACTTGGAGGTATTGGAAATATCTCTATACAGTTGGACAACAGCTTGAGTGTTGTTTATGAGGTTGTTATTCTTAACGTTGATGGTTCTGTGGCTGTTGGTGCAGCAACAGGAATCTTCAGAGTCGGTGTAGATGGTGAGATTGAGAAAGAGGATGGTGGAATAGAGTTTAATCCTGAGGAGTAAAATAATAAACAGATATAGATAAGATGAAGATTTTTAGTTTTATCGGAACATTTGCAGTAGTTGGAACAATTTTCACTGCGTGTAACTCGGATAGTAATGAGTTGTACGGAGAGGGTAGTGTTGTTTTCAATGTAAGTGCCGATGAGCAGATAGTTGATTCAAGGGCAGCAGTACAGATTGCTACTCCCGACACATTGATAGTTGCAGCCTATAAGGATGTAGATGAGTTATATAAATCAATAAAGGCTCCTTTGACCGAGGGTGTTGCAGCTCCATTTGAATGGATTGTTGCTTCCAATACATATAATTTTGTTGCAACAAACAATTTGAGTGCAGATCAGATTTATGCTGCAAACGGGGGTCGCGGAGAGGCATGGTTCTACGCCTCAAAAGAGATGACAGTAGTTACAGGTGAGAGCTTTGATATTGATCTTACTGCATCTGTAAAGAATTATAAGGTTACAATTGAGTACTCTGATGATTTTAATGTTTTGGAGAACTGCGTAGCAACTCTATATACGGCATCAGCTTCAGAGCGTAAAATAGAGTATCCGTATGGCGAAGATGCCGGTGATGCATGGTATAATGCAGGTTCAAAGTTGTGTATGGATTTGAGTTTCACTTACAATGGAGTAAAGAAGAGTAAACACTATGGAGATGTATTGAGTGCATTGGCACCCGAGGGTATTGCCCAAGAGGGATATTGGTACCACCTGACACTTACCCCGACAGTTGCATCGGGCGATATATCTATATCGGTATCAAGCACAATAGAGCAGGTAAATGGAGGAATTGACGTAAACCCAAAAAGTTAAAATATAGATTATGAAGAGAATTATCACGATATCAGCATTGATAGCGACAATTGTTGCTTGTAACAGCGAAACCTCAGCACTAAAGGATGGAATGGGCGAGGCCTCGCTCAAAATTACACCGAATGGGGTAATGAGTACCGAGAGCGAGGAGTCAAGAAATGGAGCTACAGAGTCGGTTATTGATACAACCGATGCTCCAAAAGTAATAACCGTTGATTTGCCAAACGAGTTGAACTTTGATTTCCACCACACGGGAATCAGTGGTGAGGATGGTTCTGTTGTTGTACCTAAGAATGAAGATGATATGTACACATCAAACCTTGCAATCTTTACAGGAACCTATGATGTTGCAGCATATAACTATCCAACCGAGGAGCTGGCCCTTGTTGCCAATGGGGGATGTGGAGATGCTCGTTATTATGGGACAAAGCAGGGGGTAACAATCCTTGACGGAACAACAACGATAGTTGACCTCTCTGTGGCAATCACCAACTGTATGGTGCAGATAAAAGAGGAGGATTTTGACGAGAGTGAACTTTACGAATTATCATCGGTCTATATTGTTGGATCGGTAGATGGCGAGACCAAACGTTCAATTCCTTTTATCGATCTTGATGGTACCGAGTGTGCATGGTTCCCAGTGGGACAGACACTCTCTTTAAAAATCTACTTTACCTTTGAAGGTGTAGAGTATTACAAGTTTGTAAACTTTGAGAATGAGATTGTAACCGAGGCAAAACGTTGTTATGATGTAACTGTTCGTCCTTCGCAGAGTGGTTTTGGAGCAATCACAATTACTGTTGATAATAGTTTGACAGTAACAACAGCAGATGTCTATTTTGATCCAAGCGAGGGAATTCCGGTAGAATAAATTTTTGCAGATGAGAGTTATAACAAAGATACTATTTGCACTTTCGTTATTTGTTGCCTATAGTTGTACGAAGGACTCTATGGGAGTAGATAGATACTCTTATAGTGTTGAGGTTAATGCCGGCTTTGAGCAACAGAAAGGGCGTGCAAATTTTGATGAGTCTGATATGGCTAAGGTATCATGGAATGAGGGTGATCGAATCCTTGTGCAGTTCATTGATGCCAACGGGGCCATAGCGAGCGGAACTTTAACTACTGAAGTTGGGGGAGCTACAGCAAAATTTACGGGCGAGGTTGTTGCCTCTGAATCCCTGATGCCTCCTTTTACTGCTTATGCAGTGTATGGAGCAACCAATATGAACATTAAAGAGGATAAGGCTCAATTCCAACTAGGTGAGCTACAGCCTTTAATGGAGGCCAAAAGTGATACTCCGATATACTTCGTTAATCGTGTATCATTGACATTCTCGCAGGTTGCATCGGCTATCCATTTGCGTGATCTGCCGGCTCAGATAACATCGGTAGAGTTAAAAGCGTATGGAGAGAGTTGTATAGCAGGAGAATATACATACAGTATATTTGAGGGAACAGGAACAGCTTCTGAGAGTGTTGCTATTGTGCAAGCCTCTGATGGTTCTGCAAGAATTGGTGTGGCTCCGGGAGACTATCCGGATGGATTCCAGATAAAATTTTATGATTCAAGAGGAGGAGTCCAGTTTATAAAGTTACCATCGCTCAAGATAGAGAAGGGACACAACTACTCCTTTGCAACAATCAGTGAGTTTGTACCTGTAACTATGAGTGTTGCTTCTGCATCAGCATATCATGTTGACGAAGCCGGTAATCCCAGTGATGGAACAACATCCGATGTATCTCGCTCTGCAATTTCGTGGGGTGATGTTACATTTGCAGGAGCTCCGGTGAGTTTGGTGGAGGAGATAGGTGTCAATGTCTATGATGCTGCCAATAATCTGGTACACACAGAAACCGGTGAGGGGGGAGTAACCAGTATGGCAGGAACATCGCATATATGGGATTATAAGGGACATAACTCACGATATAGCATCAAACCGTATGCTGTTATTGCTGGAGAGGTGTATGAGCCATCTGCAACAATTGTTACATATACACGTCCAACTATTACAGTAACTGCGCCAACCGAATGTTATACATCGTATAGTAAGTATCTGGCAGGTAGTGCTTCTGAGGCGAACAAGTGTGAGGGTTCTGCTATTTACCTTAGTGGCAGTTGCACCTACAAAGGTGTTACAGCAGAGCTTTTTGCTGCAAAAGGTGGTAGTGCAAAATTTATTATTGACGGCTCCTTAGCATATACTTGTAGTGTGGATGGGCAAAAATTTACCAATTCAAGTGTTGTTGCTGATCAGAGTTGGGCATCGCACTCAATATCCTCAGCGGTTGATTTTGATGGAGCCACAATATCGTCAGGCACTTCACAGAGTGTTCAGGTAACGGGTTTACCATACTATGCAAAACCTCCAACCAGAACCGGAGCACACCCATGGACTGATCTAACATCAGAGGGTTGTTCAACATGGAATAGTGATAATGTTGCTATTACATTTCCGACAAGCTTCAAGTATCCAATGATTGCGACGCCGTACTTTAATATACCTGATAATATAAATGTTAATCTAGCATTTAAAGCAGTACGAAATAAGGCAACAGCTTGGACCTTGGGAGTAAGTCTGGATTTAAGATTCTCGCAATTGGATGCCTCTGGTAATGTTGGAGACCACATGTATAATCAGGTTCTGGGTAATAACTCCACTGTTGAGAAATCGGGAGTAAATGGAGTTATGACAAATAAATATAATAGAATCAGAGCCTATTATAACTACTCTTCGACAGGTCCTGTTACCTATATTTACTATTTAAACATCGAATATCGTTAACCACGATATATACATCACAAAATAATAGTAGTTCTTTTTCAAGCCGTCGGAAATTCCGGCGGCTATCTTTATGTTAGGAATTAAACAATTTGACATTTTTATGTTTTTTTGTAACTATTAGTAAAAATCTTTTTATATTTGTGCAAAATAGAACAACAGAATAAACTTAACACACAACAACCAAGATGAAACGCTTGAATTTCTTTTCGTATGCGCTTTTTACCTTAATGATGCTACTCCCAGCAGTTAGCACATCTGCGCAATCCAATCAACAACAGAGGCAGGTTGATCCGGATAAATTGGTAAAAATAGAGAATCAATATTGGAGAATTTGGTGTAGTGATAGCCGTTTGGAGTCAATCGTAAATCTTGACGATGAACTATGCCCGGTATTTCCGGGTCGTGCATTTGGAGATGTACTTGTAAATTACAAGGTAAAGGATGGAATGTGGCAATCTCTGTCTCAGAACAGACGCACATTTAAGTATGATGAGGCAAATGGTTGTGTAATCTATTCCGATACCGCACTTGGAAAGACCGTTGTTATGACTCAGAAATTTTATTTGGACGGGAATCAGGTAAAATGGGATATTGAGTTGCAGAATTTCTCTAAATTTCCGGTGATGTTGGGTGATGTTGCTCCGGCATTCCCATGGTCTAAACGTGGGGGAAACATTGTTCAGACTCCTGACGAGCCAAAGCGTGCCAAAGAGGAGACCTTCGAAAGAAACTTCACAAAGCACCAGTTCATAAAGGGTGATAACTCCTTCCTATATTATACCCGTTATGGTGGTCAGATGCCAAGTTATGTATGGACAGCAAAGGATGCCCACTTAGAGTATTGGACAAATGCACAGGGTAGTTTCCGCGTTTACCTGTATGCAGGAAAAGCCGGTAGCGAAGAGACTCGTGGCTCTTGGAGACTTCCTCATACGTATGGAGAGTTGAAACCTGCAGGTCAAAAAGGAGATAAGATTTCATTCTCATTTGCGTTTAACGATGCAAGAAGTTATGACGAGATTCGCGACATAATCTACAATGAGGGCATGATTGATATTCGCGTATTACCTGCAATGACAATTCCTCGCACACAGTATGGATACTTCTCTCTGCACACACAGTGTAAAATTGACTCTGTGACAGCTGAGTTCCCGACTCAAACAAGAATAGAGTCATTAGGATTATTGTCAGACAACACATACGGATATAAGGTTCAGTTTGATCGTCTTGGAGAGAATCAGATAACAATCCATTACGATGGAGGCAAAAAGACCTATTTGGAGTACTTCTCAATATTGTCGCCCGAGAAGATGATGAAGGAGCGTGCAAGATTCCTTGTTGAGACTCAGCAAATCAAGAATCCGGAGAGATGGTTTGATGGTCTGTATGGTCCATACGACATGAAGAACGGAAAACTTCTTACCCCTGACGAGCCGGATATCTATGACCGTGTAAGAACATACTTTATTGCCAGTGATGACCCTGCATTAGGAAAGGCTCCATATCTGGCTTCCAAGAATGTAGTATTCCCGAACGATGACGAGATTGCATCGCTTGAGTATCACATTGAGAATTTCGTTTGGGGAGGATTGCAAAGAACCGATAAAGAGACTCCGTATCCATATGCAATTTATGGAACTCCCAACTACTACATCAACCGTAATCTGGACTTGAAAGATACTCAAGGAAACTTCAAACCCGGCGTAATGAGAGCATGGCGTAGCTTTGACTATGCGCATATGGTAATGTTGTACTACCACATGTACCAGATTGCTAAGTTGTACCCTGAAAAGAGTAAGTATCTTGATGCTGCCGGTTATCTGGAGAGAGCATTCCAGACAGCCAAGGGATATTTCAACTATCCTACTGAGTTGCATGGAGATTACTACGAAACCTTCAAGTGGGGATGTTATAACGAGTTGGTTATTCCATTGTTGATAGAGGATCTGATTGCCGAGGGTAGAGCAGAGGATGCAGCATATCTGCAAGGCTTCTGGGAGCGCAAGGCAAAATACTTCATTTATGATGACCCATATCCATACCACTCAGAGTACGAGGTTGACCGTACTGCATACGAATCATCTTACGCTTTGGCAGAGTGGGCAATTCAGCACCCGATGGAGAGTGATGACAGTTTGTGGTATGATAACAACTACAAGGTTTGGTATTCACATCCGAATGTAACAAATGAGGCCTCATGGGACTTCCTGAACAGACAGCACTACGCTAACGTATCATGTCGAGGATACCTGGAGAGTGAGTGGAACACACTGGGAGCTGACTTTGCAGGTTCTTCAGATGGTAGTGAACACAGTTACATGGCTCGTATGGGCGGATGGTCGGTATTGAACTACGCATTAAGATTCGATAAGACTCCAAATAACTGGTTGCCATTGGGATATGCAAGTTATTTGAATCCATACGGAGTTATGAACGTTGGAGATGAGGAGTCAAACTATGGATATTGGTATCCTGGTAAGGAGAAGAATGGTGCAATAGGTCAAGCCTATACATCTCAGAAGTTCGGTAAACCCTGGATTGGAACCGAGGAGAATCGTGGCCCATGGCGCTTCTGCGGTGAGGGCGACCTTGGAATGTGTGCTATCACAAGAACAGCGACATCGGTATTGATTCGCGATACAATCTTTGATTGGTTCTATTATGGAGGAAATTATGAGAAGAGCGGTAAGAGTACATATAAGTTGTATCCGGACGATGGTGTTCGTCAGGATCTATGGATTGTTACCGGTAACTCAAAAGTTCACTTGCATATAAATCGTGACAACTGGAGTGCAGACAAGCCTATTGTTGTTGATGTTGCACGCAGAACTGCGACAATCACAATTGCCAACGGAGTTGATAGCGAGCATACAACAGAACTTTTGATTGAGCCATTCAAGTGTAAACCGTCAGTCAAGGATGGTAAGACAACTCTGAAGAGCAGCGCAGCTCCAAGGGATATGGTGAAATACTCTATTCCTGTTAGTGGAGCAGAGAAGGTTATCACCGTTACCTGGTAGTACGTTGATAAGTAAATAACCAAAGGTGGTCCTGAGATTCTCAGGGCCACTATTTGCTATAAACGGATAGTTTATTACATTTGCGGAAAATAAGTATAAGCGTATGAGAATTAAGAGAATTGGCCTTTTGCCCAAAATTTTGATTGCAATTGCTTTTGGCATTGTGTGTGGAATGTTCTTTCCGGAATTCATGGTTAGAATATTTATAACCATAAAGAGTATATTCGGAAGTTTCTTGGGGTTTGTAATTCCGTTATTGATAATCGGACTTGTTGTACCCGGAATTGCCAATTTGGGTAATAAAGCCGGCAAACTGCTCTTGATAACAGTGGGCCTTGCTTATCTCTATACTCTCTTTTCAGGCTTTATGTCTATGGGCGTGTGTCGATGGAGTTTCCCATATATCATAGGCAGCAGTGATCTCTTTAATGTATCCGAAAATGTTACCTCGTTTACCCCATACTTTACAATTGAGATGAATCCAATCATGGATGTTATGTCCACCCTGATATTCTCGTTTATGCTGGGACTGGGCATTGCGTTCTGTAAAGCCGAGTCATTAAAGCGGGGTATGAATGAATTTAGTTCAATCATTACAAAACTGATTGAAAAGGTTATAGTTCCATTTCTGCCAATATATATCTTCTCTATATTTTTGGAGATGACAGCCGTAGGGCAAATTGCACCGATACTCTCTGTCTTTATCAAGATAATTCTGTTGATATTTGTAATGACAGTTGTGCTTTTGGTTGTTCAGTTTGGAATAGCCGGTCTCTATGCAAAAAAGAATCCATTCAAACAGTTAAAGAATATGTTGCCGGCCTATGCAACAGCCCTTGGAACCCAATCATCGGCTGCAACAATTCCGGTTACCTATGCCCAGGCATTAAAAAATGGAATTCGCGAGCCTATAGCAGCCTTTGTAATCCCCTTATGTGCAACAATTCACCTTTCGGGTAGTGTAATGAAGATTGTTGCCTGTTCATTGGCAATCATGGCAATGACCGGAATGAACTTTGATTTCTGGCTCTATAGCGGATTTATCTTCATCTTGGGAGTTACTATGGTTGCGGCCCCCGGAGTGCCCGGAGGTGCCATTATGGCTGCCCTTGCTCCACTGCAGTCAATGCTTGGCTTTGGAGAGACAGAGCAAGGATTGATGATTGCGCTATACATTGCAATGGATAGCTTCGGAACTGCAACCAATGTTACGGGCGATGGTGCAATTGCATGTATCATTGATAAACTTGCTGGCAATAAGATTGAGGATCTCACTTCGCCAGACGCCAAAGAGGTTTAAACCTCTATTGGCTCGGAGTTTAACTTTTGATATATTGGTCTGATATCCAGTTCGGGAGTGGAAATCAACTTCAGGTTAAAGTGTTGTCTTAACTTTTCCATCATTCTCTCTGAGCAGAATGGAGGGGAAGTAGGGCCGAGTTTTATCCCTTTTATGCCGATAGCCAGCAGTGCCAGCAAAACAGCAATAGACTTTTGATCATACCAACTTACAAAGTAGTCAATCGGGAGGTCGTTGATGTCATGCTGATGGAGGGCATTTTTAAGCTCAATGAAGAACTTTATGAGGGAATATGTATCGTTTAGTTGTCCTGCATCGTAAATGCGTGGAATACCATTCATATATCCGAAACGCTGCTTGAAGAATCTATATTTTATACTACCTGCAGTGAAAAGAATACAACTTGTGGGAAGTTCACCAGCAAGCTGGGTATAGTACTCCCTTGTTGTCGAGCGCCCATCCTCGCCTACAATCACAACAAATCTTTTTATATAGCCAAGCCCCATAGCACTCATTATCTGGCTCGAAATCTCACTTAACGAATTGTGTCCAAATCCAACCTTTACGCTTCCTCGCTCTAGATTTGCCGGAGCCCGATACTCCTTCGCTGTTGTAATCAAATCGCTGAAATCCTTTTTGCCTGCCTTGTTGCAGTTGATATGTCGGCATCCCGGGTATCCGGTCATATTGGTTGTAAAAATCCTCTCTTTATAGCTGAACTCTATAGATGGAGGGATAATAGCCTCGCTTGTAAACAAAATCGGTCCATGAAATGCAGGAAACTCCTCGCGCTGCAAACGCCAGCTACTGCCATAATTTCCAGCCAAATGGCTAAATCTTTTCAGTACGGGATAGCTATGAGCCGAAATTAGGTCATTATGGGTATAAATATCAATTCCCTCTCCCTCGCTTTGGGCAAGGAGTTCCTTTAAATCAGTCAGACTGGAGCCACTTACCAGAATTGCAGCTCTGTTACGGGTGGAGAGATTCACAGTAGATAGTTCGGGATAACCGAACAGTTCGCAACACCTTTGGTCATACAGAGCCAAAATGCGCATGGTATATTGTCCGGTAAGTTGTATCAAATCCATCCACTCATCCTCGCTTATACTCTTTTTTGTCATATCGCTCAGAACGCTCTGCATAAAGGTATGTACCCCAAGATCGTCCTCACCCATACGCATAATATGATACATAAAACAGGCAACCCCTTTTAAAGAGTATAGGATAAACTCCTTCAAATTTCGTTGCTCAGAATCGGGTTCACGTTCAGTGATCGAGAGCGAGGCAGCCTTTGTTGTGAAGTCATTGATGCCCCCACACCAGCTAACCTCGTCCTCGGTCGGAATTGGCAGATTCATGCCGCGACAAATATCGATAAGTTCCCTTTTTAGAGAGATTCCATCGGAAATCAGTCGTTTCAACATCTCGCGGTTGTAATTACAATTTGACGATGTTGCATACAACGAATTTATTACATAGTGATTATACCTGTCAGCGACCATAATGTTATTGTCGCGCATAAGGGTAGTAAGTGTAGATACCCCCTTTACGGTATAGATAAGCAAATCCATAATATTCGAGGTCATTGCATCCTTGCCGCATACCCCTCGTTCAGTGCATCCTTTGCCCTTAAATGCCTCTTGACATTGGTAACAAAACATCATAATAGAGTTATTAATATGTTGTTTATACTCTATTTTTGATGTAAAGGTTTGCTATTGGCGGATATTTTTTTACAGACAAAAAAGAGGATGAAATTAATCATCCTCTTCCATAAGCTCCATCATTGTATACTCCTTGATATATGGCTTTTGTTGTTTCGGCCTTTGGGAGTACCTATTTTCTCGTTTAGAGTAGTCCGGGCGATGTCGCTCCTGAGATCCTCTGCCATTACGGTCATGATAACCAGGGCGGCCATTTCGAGGTTGGAATCGTCCGCTTGCATTTGATGTTCCAATCTCAATTCTCGGTTTTGCTCTTCGCTCCTGCTCAGCTCCAGCCTCACGAGGGCGTGCCATCTTCACAATGATAATACTACCATGCAACTCCGAACCATTCAGAGCCTGAATAGCTTTATTACCCTCATTATAATCCTCCATCTCAACAAAACCGAAACACTTTGAACGTCCGGTCTCGTGATCGATTAAAACTTTGGCCGAGATAACTCTTCCAAACTCTTTAAAAATCTCCTGTAGATCCTCACCGGAGGTGATAGGACTCAACTTTGCAACGAAAATATTCACGTTATACAGATTAAAAGTTTCTTGTTAAGGTTACGCACATGCCTTTTGTTTTGTTTCAAAAGGTCTATTTGAACCAAATCGGGAGCAAAAATAGTCATTCAAATCGGCTAATAAAGCTATTTAGCCTAAAAAAAACAGGTAAAATGAATATTTTTTTGAAAAAGGCTTGCAGGATTAAAAAATTTACTCTACTTTTGCATCGCAAAAATGATGGTGCCATAGATCAGTTGGTAGAGCAAAGGACTGAAAATCCTTGTGTCCCCTGTTCGATTCCTGGTGGCACCACTTGAAAAGACAATCAATTTTTTGGTTGTCTTTTTTCGTTAAACCTAAAAACAAATTGTCTTATGAGGTAAACCATTATTAATGAGCTGCTTAATTGAGTTTTGAAGACACATTTCAGAACACGGAATCAGGTAGATTGAAAATTGCTCAATAGCTCGAATCTTAAAGAAACAATAAAAGAGTGTGCATAAAGTGTGCATTTCTCTTCTGGAGCAATTCGGATTCAAACTTTTGTTCAACAATTAAGAAGCCAAAATTATGGTTAAACTAAATTATGCCTTTAAGAATGGCAATTTATCTTTAAGAATTAGCGAAAAGAAAGAACGCTACTACAAAAGTGTAAAATCCCTACTATTAGGAAATCCGAACATTGCAAAGCATTGGGACGAGAGTAAACAACGCTTTACCAACAATGCGGTGAATTGTGCCGAAAACAATAAAAGGTTAGAGGCATTCAAAGAACAATTCGCAAAAGTCGC
>JAGBFU010000007.1 GCA_017936285.1 Marinifilaceae bacterium
AAATCGGCGGCGGTTCGGCATAATCCAAGTAAACTTGGCTTCTGCTCTCACCTTGCACGATTTTTCCTAATTCCTAATTCCTAATTAACTCCTAACTCCTCACTCCTAACTAGTCACTTGCACGTTTATTCCTAATTCGCAAACACTTCGTGTTTCCGCAAAATCGGCGGCGCCTTAGCATAATGCAAATAAATTTGCCTTCTGCGTTCGGCTTGCACGATTTTTCCTAATTCCTAACTAACATTACCAATCCTTCTCAATCCTCATCTGCTGAGCCTTTATCGCTTTGGCCTTCTCCTTATCAACCTTATCACGAACATCCTGCTCATCAGCCTCAAGAGCCTCTAACAAACGCTCGGCATCCTCTTTAGAGATCTTTGACTCTGACTCTCTACCCTGTTGATTGTCCTGATTCTGTTGATCTCCATTTTGCTCCTGCTCATTCTGATTCTGCTCCTTATCCTGATTATCCTGTTGGTTATTCTGATTATCTTGATTCTGATCATCCTGATTCTGCTGATTATCACTATTTTGATTATCACCATCATCATTTTTATCATTATCCTGATTCTGACCATTCTGATCTTGTTTATCCTGCTGACCATCCTGGTTCTGATTCTCTTGATTCTGCTGATTATTACCCTGCTGATTCTGCTGGTTTTGTTGATTCTGATCCTGATTCTGCTGATTCTCCTGCTCCTGCTTCTTCCTCTTGGCATACTCCAGATTATACTTGGCATCCATAGCATCGGGTCTTGCTCGCAATGAGTTTTTATAGGCCTCTATAGCCTCGTCAAGTTTATTGCTCATCATACAGGCATTACCATAATTATACCAGGCAGCACCCAACTGCTCAGAAGTCAGCCCCTCACGCTTAACCAACTCTCCAAACTGCTCCAGGGCCTTATCATAATTCTCCTTCTTAAAATAGGCATCGCCCAAATTAAATGCAGCCTCAAATGAGTCTCCATTCAACTCCATTGCTCTGAGATATTCGGTCGAGGCCGCATCGTAATCTCCTCCTTCATATATTTTATTTCCCTTGCGGACATACTTTCTCTCCTCCTGGGCATAAAGAGCAACAGGAAGAAGTAACATAGCCAATACAATATATAAAACTCTGCCGTACATCACTTTTTCTCTTTAAACAGATTTATCTTCATCAAATATCTATTCTTTCGCTCCAAAACCATCAGTTCAAAAATTGCCAGGGCCAATGCTACCCATAAAAAGTAGGGGAACTTATCATCGTAATCAGTATAAATTCTCTCCTCTAAAACTCCCTTCTCCATTTGCGATATCTTTCCCAGAATAGCATCCAAACCGATATCTGTATTTGTGGCACGAATGTATACACCCTCGCCTGCAGCAACAATCTCTTTTAACATTGCCTCGTCAAGTTTGGATACAACGGTCTGCCCATTACCATCTTTACGATAACCTCCCTTTCCATCAGGGATTGGCACACCCTGCTCCTGGCCCATTCCGATAGCGAAGATATTTACTCCGCGTTCCCTGGCTCTCTTCGCTGCCGCAACAGCATCATCCTGATGATTCTCTCCGTCGGTTATAACAATTATAGCCTTTGATGATGACTCATTATCTGAAAACGATTTTACCGCCAAATCAATAGCCTTACCGATAGCAGTTCCCTGAACCGGAACAATATCGGTATCTATATTTGACAAAAAGAGTTTAGTTGCTGAGTAATCGGTTGTAATAGGCAACTGAACATACGCTTCACCGGCAAAGACTATCAATCCTACCTTATCATTTGAGAGCTTGTCAACCATTCTCGATATGGCCATTTTTGAACGCTCCAAACGGTTCGGGGTTATATCCTCGGCAAGCATAGAGTTCGAAACATCCAGAAGAATCTCTATCTCTATACCCTCTTTCTGTACCTGCTTTAACTTTGAACCAAACTGAGGCCCTGCAGCACCAATTATGGTAAAGAGTATCACCAACAGCAATACAATAAACTTAAACACCTCGCGATTTGATGATCGCATAGGCATCAAAGGTGCTATCAGATTCATATCTCCAAATCTCTCCATCGCTTTGCGTTTCTCTCTCTGCATAAGCGTGAAGAAGAGTATCAATACAGGTATCAACACCAAAAGATATAAAACCCATGTATGTGCAAATCTAAACATATCTCACAAATTTATGGAATTCTACGAAGTAAAGAGTATCGCAATAACGCCTCTGTAAGCAACATCAATAAGGCCGCCAAAGCAAATGGGAAAAACAACTCCTCCTTTTTGCTGAAGTGCTTTACTTCAATCTCATCCTTCTCCAGTTTATCTATCTCCTCATAGATTCTCTCCAGTTTGTTATTATCGTCAGCACGGAAATAGCGACCTCCTGTCAACTCAGCAATTGCTATGAGCGAGGGCTCATCAATCTCAACAGGCATCTGTTGTATCTGGATTCCAAACGGTGTCTGCACCGGATATGGAGCATTACCATACTTACCAACACCAATGGTATAAACCTTTATACCGAAAGTCTTTGCCAGTTCAGCCGCTGTTTGCGGTGCAATCGATCCACGATTATTCACTCCATCGGTCAAGAGGATTATCACCTTCGATTTAGCCTGACTATCCTTCAGACGGTTTACAGCATTGGCCAAGCCCAGACCAATGGCAGTACCATCCTCTATCATTCCGCTCTTCAGTTCATTAATCAGATTCACTACAACCGCATGGTCGGTTGTCAATGGACACTGCGTAAAACTCTCTCCACTGAATACCACCAATCCTATTCTGTCGTGGTTTCTTGCATTAACAAACTTTGCAGCTACCTCTTTAGCTGCCTCCAATCTGTCAGGCTCAAAGTCACGAGCAAGCATACTGCTTGAAATATCGACTGCAAGGACAATATCTATACCCTCGCTCGAATACTCCTCCCAGGTATTGCTATGCTGAGGACGTGCCAAGGCCACTATCAATAAAAGTATAGCCAACATCCTCATTGCAAAAAGGATATGACGCAACCACGGATTTCCCCTTCTCTTTATCTGCTTTAAAATAGATAAAGATGAGAAGGTCATATCTGCATGTATTGTTCTCTCTTTGAATATGTACCATACAATAATCGGTACTACAATAAGCGAGAGCCACAGTAACTGCGGATTATTAAATGTAATATCAGACATTTTCTACCTCCTTACTCTCTTTATCAACATTATGCTCACTCTCCTCCTGAGTCGGATTCTGATCACCTTCGGCAGGAATAACGAAATTGGCGTGTATTTTGTCTATGACAGTCATTGTCCCCTTCAGATAATTGCGATTCTCATCCTGCAACGGCATCATTTTTGCAAACTTAACCAAATCGGCACACTGCAACATATCCGAAATAAACTCACGACTTCGCTCGTCCACCTTATCACTATAACTTAAGTATCTTATAATCTGCGGAGTTGTACTTTCCATACAGGCCAAATCCAACTCTCCATCAAGATACTCACGCAAAATATCGGTCAACTCACTATAGAAACGCTTCTCATTGCCCGCTTGCCACAATCCGCTCTCATCCAACTGCTGAATTGCTCTCACAGCCACATCATAGGGCGGAACCGGCACCATCTTTCTGACAGGCATAATCGGTTTTCCGTTCAACAGACGGATTATGATATATGTAGCACCCGAAATAAACGCTAATCCAATAAGAATTATGATTATATAGGGCAAGGCCTCGCGGAAAGTTACAGGATTCGGAAGAGGCGCCTCAATATCAACTATTCCCTTCTCATTATCAATAACCAGGGTATTTACAGCTATCATTATTGAATCGGTGGTCATTGCATTATCATATCCCTCCTGTGCAATCAGAATTGACTGAGGAGGGATTACGTAAATACCGGTATCAAAGGCTGTTACCTTATAGACCTGCGAGTAGATATACTTGTTATCCTCTTTTACAGAATCGGAAACAGGCCCCGACACAATCTCCATGCCCCCTATCTCTCCCTCCAATACAGGAAACTTCAATGATAATGGTATATCACTCCTTACCATAAAGGTAAGGTTCTGATGATCGCCTATCAGCATATGTACAGAGTCAAAGCGCACACCATACTCAATCTGCTGTGCCCTCGCCCATGAAACAGATGCAAACAATGCAATCAACAATACAATAACTCTTCTCTGCATAATTATAGAATCTATGCCCCTCTACGTTTAAAAAGGGCAATAAGCGACTTCACATAATCCTTGTCGGTTGCGATGTTTGCAAAATCGACACCCGACTTTTTAAATGTTGCCTGTAACTCGGCATCACGCTTCATATAGAGATATCGATATCTATCCCTAAGCGCCTTATCCGATGTATCCACCCACATTCTTTCGCCACTCTCGGAGTCGGTCAAATATACCATACCTACCGACGGCAACTCACTTTCACGTGGATCGTACACCTTAAGCGCCACCATATCGTGCTTACGATTTGCAATTGCCAGACTCTTACTGAAATCTTTATTATCAATAAAATCCGACATCACAAAACAGGTACATCTCTTTTTTATGGAGTTTGTAATATACTCCAGAGCCATAGCTATATCGGTACCTTTACTCTCGGGTTGAAAATCTATCAGCTCGCGAATAATATGCAGGATATGCGTTCTTCCCTTTTTGGGTGGGATAAACTTCTCTATCTTGTCCGAGAAGAAAAGAACTCCGATTTTATCGTTGTTCTGAATAGCCGAGAAGGCCAAAACTGCACCTATCTCGGTCATCAACTCCTTCTTCCACATCGATACCGTTCCGAAATTTCCCGATGAACTGACATCGACAAGCAACATTACGGTCAACTCTCGCTCCTCCTCGAAGACCTTGATATATGGCTGACCATGACGTGCAGTAACATTCCAGTCTATATTGCGGATATCATCGCCATACTGATAAGCCCTGACCTCGCTGAAGGTCATACCTCTGCCCTTAAAAGCAGAGTGGTACTCACCGGCAAAGATATTGCTCGACAAACCACGCGTCTTTATCTCAACCTTTCTGACTTTTGCAAGTAGCTCAGAAGTCTCCATATTTTGCCTCTTTATTACTAAGGTACCTCTACAACATTCAACACCTCGTTGATAATCTGCTCGGCAGTGATATTATTTGCCTCAGCCTCGTAGGTCAAACCAATTCTGTGACGCAGAACATCCTGACATACAGCTCTGATATCCTCGGGGATTACGTAACCTCGACGCTTAATGAAGGCATACGCCTTTGCAGCTTTTGCCAAACTGATGCTGGCGCGAGGAGAGCCTCCGTACGCAATCATACCGGCAAGTTTCTCCAAACCGCACTCTGCCGGATAACGGGTTGCATAAACGATATCTACAATGTACTTCTCAATCTTCTCGTCCATGTAAACCTCCTTAACAACATTACGTGCGCGGATAATATCTTCTGGGGTTACAACCTGCTTGGCCTTGGGGAACTCCATTCCCAGATTCTGACGAATGATTGAACGCTCCTCTTCACGCTTTGGATAATCAACAACCACCTTTAGCATAAAACGGTCAACCTGTGCCTCCGGAAGAGGATAGGTTCCCTCCTGCTCAATAGGGTTCTGGGTAGCCATAACCAAAAATGGCTCATCAAGATTGTAGGTATTATCGCCAATTGTAATCTGACGCTCCTGCATAGCCTCGAGCAATGCAGACTGCACCTTGGCAGGAGCACGGTTAATCTCGTCCGCAAGAATGAAGTTTGCAAAGATAGGTCCCCTCTTTACAATAAACTCCTCATTTTTCTGGGAGTAGATCATTGTACCCAATACATCGGCAGGCAACAAATCAGGAGTGAACTGAATTCTGCTGAATTTAGCATTCACCGTATTTGCAAGAGTATTAATAGCCAATGTTTTAGCCAATCCGGGAACACCCTCAAGCAAAAGGTGACCATCGGCAAGCAAACCAATAAGCAAATCCTCTACCAAATGTTTCTGACCGACAATAACACGGTTCATCTCCATTGTTATTAAATCGACAAACGCACTCTCCTGGCGAATACGCTCGTTCAACTCTTTAATATCGACTGTATCCATTTATGAATATGTTTTATATTTTCAATTTCAAAACCCAAAAGTACAACTCTAACTCCATTTTTTAACATTTAAAGAGTTAAAAGATGTAATCCCTGCATTAATTAATGCTAAAATCAATACTACCCTCTCTTTTTCAACAAAAGTTTGGCCCCTGAAATCAAAATATAGAGCGCAATAATAACCAACAGCACTCTCATTGCAGTCAAGGGAGCGACTCTTGAGTGAGCAATATCGTTCAAAACATCACTATATACGTTTGGAAGCGAATAAATGGTTGCTCCCAAAAGCAGAATCAACTCAAAAATAAAGAGAGGTCTGCGCTTCTCATTTGCAAGAAATCCTCTTGACGCTCTTATATAAAAGAGGATCAAAAAGATAGCAAACAGTAAATAGATTATAAAATCCATAATTATCTATTAATATGTGTCAATATCAACAATTACCCTGATACTTTTATCTCTACTTTCAGCAAGTGTATCCAACGAGAATTTTGCCAATCTGAAGTGGTTATAATCGGTTAACTTCAACAAGAGTGTAACACGATACATATTACCAATTCTGGCAACATCGGGCTCCGCAGGCCCCTCGACAGCTGTTGCTCCCAACTTCAACCGTAAAAACTTTACCACGTTATTGGCATACCCACGCACTACATTACGATCTTTATGCCGGAACTCCACCCCTATTGCTTTGGTAAAGGGGGGATACCCAAACTCCTTACGCTCAGCTGCAAGCGTATTAAACATTGTATAGTAATCGCACTGCTTTACCCACTCAAATATCTCGCGCTTGGGTTCGGCGGTCTGTATTATCACAACACCATCGTTACCACGTCTTCCACATCGCCCAGACACCTGCAACAACTGAGCAAATGCTCTCTCCTCGGCTCTGAAATCGGGCAGATGTATCAAGGTATCGGCATCTATCACTCCTACCAGCTTTACTCCGCCAAAATCCAACCCCTTGGCTATCATTCTGGTTCCAACAAGAATCCTGGTCTTCCCGCTCTCAAAATTTGCTATTGACTCCCTGAAACGACTCTTGTTGCTCATTGAGTCTGTATCAATTCTATCAACGGGATAATCGGGAAAAAGTTTTGCAATCTCCTCCTCTATCTTCTCGGTACCTGCCCGTCCCATCCTGTACGTACCATCGGTACACTCGGAACAATGGGTAGCAATGGTAAAAATTCTGCCACAATAGCGACACATCATCCTGTTATCCCCCTTGTAGTAGGTCATGCTCACATCGCATGCGGGGCACTGAGGTACATGACCACACTTGTCGCAACGGACAAAGGTCGAGTAGCCTCGCCTATCCTGAAAAAGGATGACCTGTCCCCCCTCGGACAAAACTCTGCGCATCTCCTTGACCAACAGCGGTGTAAAATTGCCACACATCACCTTTCTACGGCGAGCATCAGCCAAATCGGCCAACTCCACCCTCGGCATTACAAAATTACCATGACGCTGAGTCAATTCAACAAGACCGAATTTAGCACCAATCGCATTTCTATAACTCTCAAAAGATGGGGTTGCAGATCCCAGCAAAGCCTTAGCACCGCACATTTTAGCCAGCATAAGTGCCGAATCGCGTCCATTATATCTGGGCGAGGGCTCACGCTGCTTATACGACGTATCATGCTCCTCATCCACTATAATCAACCCCAGATTATTGTGAGGCAGAAAGAGTGATGAACGCACTCCCAAAAGCAACTTATATGGATTATCGCCACTTTGACGTCGCCATACCTCCGCCCTCTCTCTGTCTGACATTCCTGAGTGATAAACACCAACCTCACCTCCGAAAACCCGCTTCAATCGCTTGATTATCTGAATTGTCAACGCAATCTCGGGAAGCATAAAAAGCACACACTTACCCTGAGCAATAACCTGCTCTATAAGTTTTATATATACCTCCGTCTTTCCGGACGAGGTTACTCCGTGCAGAAGAATTGTCCCAAACTTTTCAAAGAGTGAGTTAATACTCTGCAATGCATCATTCTGAGCAGGGTTCAAAGAATTTGACGGAACACACTCTTCGCACCCAGAAATCGGCATAACCTCACGATTCTCAACCTCAAGAATACCCTTCTTGCACAACTCCCTGATAGCAGCTGCATAGTTAGGATTGCTTTGCAATATCAATGAGCGAGGCATCGCATTGACCCCACTCTCTTTGAATAACTGCATAACGCCACTCTGCATTGCAGCACGCTTCAAGCCTCGCCACAAATCATCGTTAAACTCACCCTTAAAATTTATCCAGCTCTCGCTCCTGGGTTTAAAAAGAGGGTCAACCACCTCCTTAACAACAACTACCCCCCTGTCAAGCAAACTCTTTACCGCCGGCAGAATACCCTTTATCGATGTCAACTTCTGCAACTCTGCAACGGTATAACTATTACCATCGCTCAAAGCGTCAACCACCCTTCTCTCCGTATGGGTAAAGCTGCTGTTCTCGAACGAGGCCTCGCCACTTAACTCCACATACGACACGCTCTCCAACCGAAAAGCCACCGGCAATGCAGCACGCAGGACATCACCCGGAAAGGCGCCGTAATAGTCTGCAATCCACTCTATAAACTCAATATGCTTGTCAGAAAACCTGATCCCCTTTTCCGCTATTGAATCAATACCCTTTATCTCAAACCCATCGGGCTTTCTGTCATGGATAGCGATAACTAAAGCGGTATATCTTTTATTGCCCGCAAAAGGCACCATTACCAGGCTCCCTTTACAAACATCTGCCTGTAAAGTATCGGGGATAGAATAGGTAAATGTACCCCCTACCGAGAGCGGTATGATGACCTCTGCAAACATAGTGTGATGCCTATAAAGCCAGAATATCAATCATCTTCAATCGGTACTCATCCAATCCTTTACGTTTCAAAACCACCTTATTGAATGGAATCTGAACAATCTCGCGATTGGCCATACCGATCATAATACTCTTCTGATCATCAAGCAAAGCATCAACAGCAGCTACACCCAACTGGCTTGCAAGCACACGATCGGCTTGAGTTGGTCGTCCACCACGCTGCTGATAGCCAAGGACTGAACAACGAACCTCATACTCAGGATGCAACTCCTTAACTTTCTGCGCAATACCATAAGCGCCACCACACTTTGCTCCCTCGGCAACAATCACAATACCACTTGATTTTGTAGGATCGTAATCACGTGCAATCTTTTTAACCAGATCCTCAGTCTCCACATCGAACTCTGGTACAAGCACAGCCTCGGCACCGGTTGCAATTGCAGTTCTAAGAGCAATAAATCCAGCATCACGTCCCATCACCTCAATAAAGAAGAGACGGTTGTGTGCACTTGCAGTATCCTTAATCTTATCAATAGCCTCCATAGCTGTATTTACAGCTGTATCATAACCGATAGTGTGGTCTGTTCCAAACATATCATTATCAATAGTACCTGGAACACCAACAGTTGGAATGTCAAACTCCTGTGAAAATATTCTTGCTCCGGTAAAAGAACCGTCACCTCCGATAACTACCAAAGCATCAATTCCATGCTTCTTAAGGTTCTCATAAGCCTTTTTACGTCCCTCCGGAGTTTTAAACTCTGCGCTTCTTGCTGTTTTCAAAATTGTACCGCCACGCTGCATAATATTACTAACGTGACTTGTAGTCATCTGATGGATATCATCATTTATCAATCCCTGATAACCACCATAAATTCCATATGCCTCACACTTGTAATAAATTGCTGTTCTTACAACCGCTCTGATAGCGGCATTCATACCCGGCGCATCACCTCCCGAGGTTAAAACGCCAATCTTAGTAACTTTAGCCATTGTTTTTCAATAACTTCTCAATCTTTAACTTTATCTCATCCATCAATCTGCGAGGAGTGGAGTTCGCTCCCGATATACCAATCTTCTCGGCACCCATAAACATCTCTGCCTCAACATTATCGGCCCCCTGTACAAAATATGAGCGAGGATTCACCTCCTTGCACACCTCATACAGTTGTTTTCCATTTGAACTCTTCTCTCCGCTGACAAAAAATATCACATCATGCTCTGCCGCAAAACTTCTTACCTGAGGGATTCTGTTTGCAACCTTTCTGCAGATAGTATCATATACCACTACACTCTCGCCACCCTCTTCACGCATCTTCGCTGCCAGTTGTTTAAAACCCTCCAAACTCTGCGTAGTTTGGGAAAAGAGACGTATCGGGCGTGAAAAATCCACACTCTGCAAATCGCTCAGCGACTCAACCACTACTGCTTCTCCATTGGTCTGACCAACCAGACCTATAACCTCGGCATGTCCCGGCTTGCCATAAATAACAATCAAACCGCCCTGCTCCTTAACCTCATTATAAGCCTCCTTAATGACTCTCTGCAAATTAAGAACCACCGGACACGAAGCATCAATAACCTCCAACCGACGCTCTTTGGCTAAAGCGTACGAAGCCGGAGGCTCTCCATGAGCGCGAAACAAAACCCGTTTACCCGACATGCCTGCCATATCGGCAACCGAAATTGTCTTCAACCCCATATCTGCCAAACGAGCCACCTCGGAGTCGTTATGAACGATGTCGCCCACACAATACAACTCACCCTTAGCCAACTCATTTTCGGCCTTATTAATCGCATTAACAACGCCAAAACAGAATCCGGAATTATTGTCAATCTCAACAAACATCACAATGCTCTTTAATTACAGAAACCATAAAAGCAACCTCCTGCTCAATTGTCATATCGCCATTATCAATAACTATGGCATCCTCAGCCTGAACCAGCGGACTGACACTTCTATGCGAATCTATGTAATCGCGGGTAATTACATTCTTCTCAACCTCTTCATAGGTAACAGAATCACCCTTGGCAATCAACTCATCATATCTGCGTTTTGCTCTAACCTGGGGCGAGGCTGTCATAAAGAATTTCACATCGGCATTCGGAAAGACCACAGTACCTATATCGCGACCATCCATAATCACATTACCTTCGTTCCCCATTCGCTGTTGTTGTTCCACCAGAAAACGGCGAACAAATGGGATTGAGGCAATGACGCTAACCCCGTTTGAAACCTCCATACCACGAATCTCACTCTCAACCGACTCGTTATTAAGCCAGGTTTCACTCTTACCACTCTCGCCACTATGCTCAAAGTGGATTTTCAATGTCGGCAAAGCCCTCTGCAAACTCGCCTCATCAACCTTGTCACCATTAAACAAACCACTCTTTAAAGCAAAATAAGTTACGGCCCTGTACATTGCACCTGTGTCAATGTACACGAGCCCTAACTCTTTAGCTATAAGTTTTGCAACGGTACTCTTTCCGGTTGATGAATAACCATCAACTGCAACTACCATGTATTAACTCTCTATAACCTCTATTTGGTATACAAATCAATTGTATTCTGAATCTCCTTTGAACAAACCGGACAATAAACATCAATCTTATGGAACCAGTTCATCATACAGTTTGGCCATGGACGATATACACCATGCTGCAGATAACCACCACCCTCATATACGCCAAGCGCCCATGGTTTGTTAGGATTGAATGGCTCAGCCTTAGGATTCTGAGGATTCAACTCCCATGCACTCTGCTTAACAGGTGTTGGAATTGGAGCATCGCCCAAAAGTTTCTTCCAGTCCTTAGACTCAAGATTTGTCAAAGTGGTAATATTAGGCTCCCATGGCTCAACATTTGGGAAGTATATATCGCTCATCTCTGCTCCGCCAACATACTCGTCAGCCAAACCGACAAACTGATGTCCGAACTCGTGGCTATAAGTTTTACGTGTTGATGGTCCGGGGATATCAGCAGCACTGATTCCGTAGAAGTTGTAAACACCTCCACCACCATACTTCTGAGAATTTGTCAGGATATAGATCAAATCATATGGAGCATTTGATGCAACATCAAGAATTGACTGGTAATCCTCAATCATCTGATAACGCTCAGAGTCAAAAGTGTAGTAGTGAGCCTTCAAAGCTGTATTGCGCCACAAATTCTCGCCGGGGATAGATACTCCGCTCTCCTTACTTGGAGCCCACACAGCTCTGATATTGAACTTATCCTTATTCTCGGTATATGGAGAGTAGCTGAAGAAATCCTCTGCAAAACCCTGACAAGCCTTTACAAACTTCTCCTTCTCATTCTCGGTATAACCCTCAGAAAGCAGTACAATATCTACACGCTTGCCGGGATTTCCTGTATAGTGAACGTCAAAAATCTCCAAATCCTGTTTAGACTTTCTTACAAAGTAACTATCCACATCTATCTCATAGCTGAACTTCTTGATCAATTTACCTGTCTTATACTCACGGGTATAGATCTCAACAATAACATCGTTCTTTGGATATGGGAAGGTAAATCCCTCGGGCATAGCCTTTGCAACAATCTTAGCTTCAGGAGTAGCAATCCACTCACTGAACAGAGTGCTGTAACCACGAGAATAGATAACCTTGCCCGATGCCTTATCAATCACCTTAAAGAACTGATTACCCATATCGCGCTGCTCAACAAGATAGTTCTTGTTACCTGCCCAATATGGCTCCTCGATAACCTCGTCAAAGAAGTACATCTCGGTATTTGCATCTCCTGCGTGATAGAAATCAAAACGCATTGTCTTGTCAAGGAAATAGTCCTCGAATTTCACCTGTGCACTAAGTGCCGAGATTCCAATCAAGGCACACGCACCCAAAGTCAAGAAAAACTTTTTCATATCTATTTTAATTTATTGTTTATTTCATTTACCCTTACAGTTAATTTTTAAGCAGTTAGCGATTTAACACTAAAAAAGTACATAAAGCTAACTTTTTTTTCAATTAACCATTGCAAAGATAATAAAACTTAGCTAACTTTACTTCCGTAAATAAGATAAAATGAAGTTTAATTTAAGAAGCTGTTTAAAATTTATTTCGTGATTGTTTGCGTATAACGCCAATATAGGATGCACCTCGGCAAAACGCTCAAATAAATTTGAACTTTTGCTCTCGGTTGTCACTATATTTGAGAAAGATTTTTGAGGATAGATTTTACTTCATAGCGAAGGCAATATAACATATTGCCAAGATAAGAAGTGAAATATAGACCAAATAGATTCTCAAAGAAGCCGAAACTATTGTAAGTAGTGTAAGAAATACATTAACAATAAAATTTAAACATCTTCTAATAAAAGCAGAAATTATGAAGAAATATCGTTGCACAGTATGTGATTGGGTGTATGACCCAGAGATCGGAGATCCGGATAGCGGCATTGCTGCAGGTACAGCATTTGAGGATATTCCAGAGGATTGGGTATGCCCACTATGCGGAGTTGGAAAAGATGACTTCGAGGTAGTAGAGGAGTAATTAAGTTTGCGTCATTGCAATGCAATGGCAAACAATAAAAACAGCGCAGGCAACGTTGACTTTTTCAATCTGCCTGCGCTCTTTCTTTTTAACTGCACAATATATCACTTTAAAGTACGATTTCCGGACTTGCCAAGACGCTCCTCTGCCAGACTCTTGATTTTGGGAGTAATCGACGATTCAATAGCCTTATATGCCAGCGTCAATACTGCCAGATCATCGGTAAATCCCAAACCTACAATAAAGTCAGGAATCATATCTGAAGGCAATATAAAATATCCCAAAGCACCACAAATAACTGCCTTTTTCTTTATTGGAACCTCTTTACTCAACATAACGTAGTAAAGCATATAAGCATAATAGAGAACCTTATCGCCACCTCTCCTGGCAACACTCTTAACCTTATTCCAAAATCCCTTTTCAGAATAGTGCTTCTGATAATCGACAGTATCCAGCTTCTCGAAATCTATCTTATCGCCCTTTTCCTTCATAACATTGTGTTCTATAAATCGTAATTGTACCAATCGCCATTGCTATAGTGATACTCTAACTCCATAGCATCTTCAATTGTCGGAATATCATCAACTGAGAATATTTCATCAAATTGGTTAAAGCGGTTTGATATAAATTTCATCTTCTTTGTCTTGAAATCTATATTGTAATATCGCATATTGACACCGGTCTTAACGTATCCATAAGTCGTTCTCTTCAACTCTGTACCATATTTGCTATAAAGCGATGAAGAGACCTTTTTGCCCCCCTTCCAGGTATCAATTGTAACATCCTCACTATTACTCAACTGAGTCTTGATAATGGTATCGCCCTCATCACTCTCCTCAACGGTAGCCATTACCCAATATTGATACTCACCGCTGGCATTTGCATCTGGATATAGCTTATATTTTATCAACTTACCATATCTGTACCACTTTTCATAAGCTGTACACATATTCACATACCTCTTGACATAGAGATTCTCATCATCTTTCTGCGATACCTGATTAACCTCTAAATAGTATTTTCCACCATTTATATCACTTGCCCAAAAGGATTCCACCGGCTTTATCGCATACGTCAAATCATACTCGTCAGTTGCAACAATTTCATGAACCACACACTCATCCATCACAGGTGCTCGCTCCTCTTCATCATTGTCACCATATATATCAGCCTTTGGGATTTCATAAACCCTTGCCAACTCCCCCTGTTTATTATACTCAAAATTCACTTGCGAACACCAGAATGTATCAACTACAGCATAATCCAATTGCTCAATCTTATTGCGAAAAGTAACATATTGCAATGAATCAGTCTCTATCCAGTCCAAATGCTCACAATTGCCAAAATAGACCTCCATAGAATCCCTTGCAATCTTATCATATTTTTCATTTATAGCATCAGGATTATCGTACCCCATATTATAACCATCTCGATATTTGTATCCATCTTCAATTTCCTCAAAATAGAGATATCGCATATTCTGCAAACGTCCTTGCTCGTCATAATTATAGACAATATATTGAGTAAAACACTCCGAAGCTCTTGACCAGGTCGAGATTCGCTTTCCTTTGGAATCGAAAAATTCAGCAACACTGTTTATTGGTCCATAACACTCTATATAATGCGCCCATGATCCATCTGAAAACTCCGCTTTTGTATAGATATTATAATCAATCTCTTCACCCTCAAACTTAACCACAGGAGGTTCTGCATCATATTGAGCATCAATAACCTCGTACGAAACAATAGTTATAGACTCCTTCTCACTATTGCCACCACAAGCATAGACCAACACTCCCATTAGGGCCAATGCAAATAACTTAACTCTCTTCTTCATTGCTTTAGCATTATTTCGCATAAGATAACACATTTCACCAACTCGCCACAACTCTTGCATCCGCTATTGGACGAATAACATATGTCAAATCTCCTCCATTCATAAGTTGTTTAACATTCTACTCTACTTACCATCAAAAAAATCTTCAAATTGCGTTGCCACATCCTCAAAGATCTTCTCGGCATCACCACCCATATCCTCAAATACTTTCAAGGCCTCGTCGCCAAAAGATTCAAGACTCTTTTCCAAATCGTCCAAATTCTCCTCTAACTCTCCGCCAAAGGAGTCAAGGCTACTGCCCAATTTATCCATATCACGGCTGAAACCACCGTTAAAATACTCCTCCAACTCCTTCATCCCTCTTTGAACCTCAGGATCATTGGCCAGACTATCAATAACACCATTAAACTTATCAATCTTGGCCTTAATTTCCGGGTCCTGAGCCAAACTGTCAATATAGTCCTTCGCCCCATCCAGCACCTTATAGTAAGCAAACTTCATCTCATGACCAACGATAGTCAACTTCTCGGTAGCCGTAAGCTCCGACTTGAACATTTCATAATACTCACCTTTGAACAGATTGAACTTCTCCTCGACTGCAGCCCACTTTTCATTGGTATAGGTGGTGTATTCGCTTGAAACCTTGTCCATAAACTTAGCATACTTGTCAAGATACTCTGCCTTATCGGCCGGAGCGCAACTCCACACCAAGACAACAACCATCAAACATGACAATCGAACTAAAAATCTCTTCATAACTCTACCCTTTCAATTAATCATTATAAACTACCATTTCAAAACCATCAGGTTGACACTCCGGCCAAGGCCTTGAGTTTTTCTGCAACAAAGTTAATCAATGGACATTTAAATTTCAACAAATCACACCTTAGTCCTCGCTAAAGAAATCCATATTCTCGACATTAGCATCGAAACAATCTTTATCAATCTTATCGAAAAGTCTGTCACGGCTGAATCTCAACTTCTCGGACATACAACTTGTTCCTACGGAAGTAGCTTCAAACTGCATAACATTAGTAATCGAGATTGTAGCAGCAGCCTGCTCAACATCGTGATTTGCACCCAAATAGGCAAACACCCAGCCTTTACCCTTCAACTCGTCAACTAATGCCTTGATAGCCTTGCCCGAAAATTCGTGTGAAGCATTCTCCATACCATCAGTAACAATTGTTACAACCACCTTATCATTGTCGGCAACACTCGGACGCAATGCATTAAGCGAAAATCCCATGGCATCGTACAAAGCAGTACAGCAATCGGGATTGTAATCCTGCTCAGTAATATCCTTCACCTCGCAAGCCGGCACCCTATCGTGGATTGTTTTAACCTCATTATGAAATGTCACAAAAGATACATAGTGCTCCTGATCCTCATACTTCTTCTCGGCTGCACGTATTGTTTGCAAAGTTTCATTGACACTATTGATAGCCTCTTTTCTGATACAACACATTGAACCACTCTCGTCCAAAATCAACAAATTGAAAATTCTTTTCTTCATCTTTTTCAAATTTTAATTGTTTAAACTCTTACTCTTTGATATAAAAGAGCAGGTTAATCGCCCAATTATATCATACTCACATAAAAAAATCGCATTTCAAAATTCACTCAAATTCAACAGTAACCGGTATAGAAGAACCAATGAACTCTAACGATTTGATACAAAATTACTACCTCATCAAAGCCAAAACAAACATTTTAAAGCATTCTGTATGAAACCCCTCAAATACTACACGAAATGGTGCTTTTGGCATAGATTTAGAGAATCCATATTTTATTACTGACAAGGTCTCTCGGTCGTTATTTCGGCAGGTTGCACCTCTGAATATATATGGTACGAATATGGAAGTATCAAATACTTATCCCCATCAGCCGAAGATAAGCGATACATCAACTCACCACAAGATTCCACCTCATCAAAAAACTCATCACAGACAAACTCCTGTCGTACAATATCAAAAATCTGCCATCGCCTGTTAATTCTAACTTTACAATATGGTTTTGATGGGGTTAAAATATCAATACTTGTGTAGATTGCCGGCAAAATCTCCTCAAATCTGTCCCTAAGTCCAATACCATCATTACTCGTCGTAATGAGCAAGCCTCTTTTAGAGTACTCGTATTCGGTAAAATGATAACCTCGTCCGGCATCAATAACAGAATATGGATTATATCCAAATGAGAATAGAGGTATAATTACTGCAATCACCACATAAAGAGAAACACTTACTCCAATATTCTTTGTTTGGTTTGCAAAACGCATAACCGGAATTGTCACCATTAATAGTGGGGTAATCAATAGAATAATTCGTACCATATCCGTTGTATATTGTGCTATCCACCCAATCACAGAGGCACCGAGCAGCAATAGTATATCTCCATACTCTATTCTCCTTCCAAAATACCGGTTAACAAGAGCATATAGTGCAACTGTAAATAGTCCAAGAGCAATAATCGCCTTTTGTTCAATACCAATACCACACAAATAGCATATAGCTAGCATTGTCAGCGTTAGTATGAAAACCTCCTCTCCGCGTGAAAACATATCTTTCACTCTACCCTTATTGAAAATAAGTGGTATCAACATCAACAAAAATATGGCTATTGCCATTACAACAACTATTCTTGATTCTATATAAGAACAGAAAAATGTAACTCCCATAATATAAGCACACAATCCAAAACTTTTCTTTATACTCATAACTCCGGGAGTCAACTGTTTTCTGAATGACTTATACAGGCATATTACCAATGGATATAGTATCATCCAAATGCAACTTAACAACCCTATCTCAATTGTGTACCTACTGAACAGTTCAACCAACTGCGGATAGTTGGAAAACTTGATAAGTCCGGTACTAAAGAACCTGGACCAAAGTGTTACTAGTGTTACCCACGGCTCTACGAACATAACATAGAGTGCCGAATTATCCACAAACAAAAACAGTGTAATCACTGACAACATTACGATAGGCGCAATCATCACCTTACTTCCGCGACGTATCAAAAAAGAGATCCACAATCGCAATAAAGGCACAAGCAGAAAAACCAAATTAGCATTCCACCTAGCAAACATTTCATGTCCTACCAATAAAAACCACACGCAACAGATTGTTACATCGGCAACAAACCCAAATTTCAATTCCTTTGAATTATCCATAACTCTACTTTTTTAACTGTTTCCTCTCTATGTACTCTCAAATCCGATAAACTCTTATTCGATTCTACTACAAAAGTAAAATCACATTAATCCAAACACAAACATTTCAACCCATTCTGTATGAAATGCCCTAATTAATACACGAAATAGTGATTTTGGCATACATTTAGAAAATCCATATTTTCACCGCGTCTCTTTTGTGTAATTCAAACACAAAAGTAGGTAGAAAATTTAAACTTTACAACAATTCTGCTTAAAATTTACGCAAACATATTATTCCCCCGCAAAAAACTCCACACCACATTACAACGTAAAATTGCCTGAATCATCACTCTCCAAATATACAGAGTAACAATCCAGGCAAATCTATCTTCGAGGCCGGTATTTTTAGCGTTAGTTCTTATCGTTACAGAATGAATCGAACAATGCTTCGGCTATTCCTTTTATTATTTTTTTTCTACGTAAAAAATACTTACGTAATAACCATATAAAAAAAGAGCCGATCGGTATCCCTATGAGAATTACAAATGGCAATGGATCATCATTTCCATAAATAATGTGTCCTAAACATATTAATAAGAAAATACTATATGTCAGCATTACGATGATCACTATGATATTCACATAAAGATTATTATGGCCACACCATATCACATCTCTTTCTGTTCCGGAAAATCTACTGAAATCCTTGTTATTATACAATCGGACAACCAAATTAGGCCATATACAGATGCCTTTTTCTCCTAAATGTTGTTTGTTATATCCGAAATCGGCCAAACAATCTATTAACCAATCGTTTGTAATCAAACCTATAGAGGGAACTACAATAGAGTTAGTAAGATTCATTATTGCGACATTTGCTTTATCCCTTATATTAGCAATCTCATCTTTACTATTAATTTCTAAAATAATTCTCTTATAACATAAATGTAATGCTTCTGCATATTGCTGAGTATGTATAAAACGATTAAACTTGGTGTCAAATTCCCTTTGTGCCATATCTTGGCGAGGAGCTTCTAATTTATGCTTTCGATCCATAACAAGCTGTATGTGCTCTCCATTGGGATAAGATTCAATATATTGTATACACTCCGCAATGGTAAAGTCAGCAATATCACTGGCATGTAATTCTTTTAAAGAATTATTGAATGTCAATGAGCCCACAAAATCGGTAACCTCACCATATTGTGAACTGTCCGATGAGTTACTGTCACCATCCAAGAGGGCTAAAAATTCTTCTATACTCTGGGGACGGTCCTTGCGACGAGGTTGCATAGCACACTCCACAACTCGACGTGTCGCAGCTGAAACCTGAGTTGGTAGCACAGGTATACCCTCGTTCAAAACTATACTTGCCTTTGGAGGTCTTTCACCACATAGCAAACAATATAATGTAGCTCCCAAAGAATAAATATCCGTTGAGGCCGAGAATGATGCCACTCCTCCGCATTCATATTGCTCAGTTGGAGCATAACCATCACTTATTCCAACAGGGGTACTACTGGTTTGCCCTCCGCTTACATCATCGTAATGTTTCGAAATTCCAAAATCTATCAGCACAACATCACTACTATTGCGAAAAAGCACATTACTCGGTTTAATATCCAAATGCAAAATTCTTTTGCTGTGTATGTAGGAAAGTGCATCACACAATTGGCGAATATATAGAATTGCCTCAGGCTCAGAATACCCGGTTTTAGGCATTCGCTCCATAAGCGAACCATTGCACAAATACTCCATTACGTAATAGGCTGTTCCATTCTCTTCAAATATATCATAAATTCGAATTATATGGCTATTGTCCACTTCTGCAATAGTTTGAGCCTCTTTAATGAATTTAGTCTTAAACCTGGTAACTAACTCTTTGCTTCCAATTGATGGAACACTTACATACGAAGTATGAGAATCTCTATTGCAGATATCCTTCATAAAGAACTCTTTTATTGCCACTTTACGATTCAATCCTACCTGCAAAGCCAGATATGTTATTCCAAAACCGCCCTGGCCCAATACCTTCTCTATCCTATATTTACCACACTGAAGTTGGCTACCAATCGATAAATGCATAATGTTGTTTATTGTATGTTATTCTCTTTCGTTTATCAGTTTTCAAAAAACTGTTCCTCTCTACATAAGAGAGGAACTACCATACAAATGTAATAGAAAATTGTACAAGAATTGATATTTATTAGATAAATTTCTTAATCTCAGTATTAATTTTTTACATCATTGATGTTTAATATTTTTTCTGTTTTCTATATATCATTGATTATCCTTTTGTTACTTAATTGTTCCTCTCTTACATAGAGAGGAACTTTTGCAATAAAAAGTCAATGATAGTCAATAAAATCATTTATTGTATATTATTTTCAATATTTAGTATTTTATTATATTTTTTCGTATTTAATCATCATAATTACTGATTCTATTATTATTGCCTTATTACAATTACTAAATAGGAACAATTTTCAAATATCCTGGTTTTAAACATAATAACCCCCAAGAGTTTTTGCAACTCTTGGGGGTTACATTACATAGAATATACTATAATCAATTAATCCTCTTTGTGCTTTAATTTGGCACCACAAAATGGACATTTTTCACGTTGTTTGATCGATGCGTATGGTACCATACCTGCAAAATGAGGACAACATGGATATAAATAATTTTTTTCCATCCATTTGTTTAATGTTTCTTGTTCTTCAATAGTTTTATCTCTAAAACTCATATAAAGACACACAATAAATACTATAGCTCCAATTACTCCACAAATCTCTCTAACATACGGGAATGGTAAAATGAAAGCTAATATAGTTCCTAGCATACCAAAAGCTATACCCAATAGACGTATATTATTGATTTTTCTCTGACGAATTCTCATCATCAGAGTCTTTGAGTGATACTCATCCCATATTGCAGCCATTGGAGTTGTGTCATATTCCTTTCCAGGCTCAGGACCACCAGAGGCACCTACAAGTTTATCAGCAATTTCCAGAGTCTTATTGATATCTAAAACAAACTCATCACGACCCAGCATAATAGTATCATCACTCTTGATTGCCTTCTCAACTATTGAAACACCATTGACCCTGGTTATATTAGCATCAACCATATTTGTCACAACCATTGAACCATTGGCATCAATTGTGATTTTACAATGTGCCTTCTTTTCATTAGGCTTCCATCTACTCACACTACCAGGAACCGAGCCAACAGCCCCAATTGCAGCCACCTTTAAAGCATTACCATCAGTAACTGCAATCATCAACTTGCTTCCACTATCTGAACGCCCTACGTATATTGTTCTATTATGTAACTTCTTATTCATAACCGATACAAACAATCTATCCTCTTTTCAAGAAATTCTACTATCTTGCTAAATTAATTTTCGCCAGAACCGGCCGGAGTTTTAACATATAACTCCTTTAATTTTTTTAATGCCTCTTTTGAGACCTCTAACTGATACGCAAAATTCTCTCCATCACTCAATATTAATCTTTGACGAAGAATACTAATCTGGTACACATATGTATGATTTATAATGTACTTTTTACCCACACGGATAAATATAGAGGCTTGCTCTTTCAAACTCTCCGAAAGCACCTGTTGCATTTGAGTCAGATTCATACATACAACTCCCTTGAGTTTGTTGGCTAGGATTATATTTGTATAGTTACCATCCGCCTCAAAATAGGCAATCTTACTTATATCGATTCTTAAAAACTCATCACGCGAGTTCAAATGCAAATATCTCTTCATATCTTCTATTTTATTTACCACACAAATTACTATAGTGCTAATCTCAAACCCAAATAGTTAAATTTTACATTACTCTTGTAATAATTCCTACATGAAACTCTATGTGTTCTTGCCGGAGAGCACCAACATCCTCCTCGACATACCCGCAACAATCCCTTTTTAGGACCGGAAGGATTTACTGCATTTTTGGGATAAGTATCATAAGCATCATAGCACCACTCCAATACATTTCCACTCATATCATACAGTCCCAACACATTAGGAGCCTTTAATCCTACTCTGTGTGTCGTGTTATTACTATTTGTATCATTCCAAGAGACCGCATCAATATCCATACTACCACTATAAATATTGGTAGAGCGTTTATTACCTCCTCGAGCAGCATATTCCCACTCAGACTCTGTAGGTAAACGGAATAAAATACCTGTAATTTCATTCAATCTTTGCAAAAACACTTTACAATCTTCGTATGAAACCTGCTCAACGGGTAAAAGAGGATCTTTAAAGAACGAAGGGTTACTTCCCATAACTGCCTCCCACAACTCCTGAGTTACCTGATATCTGCAAATACCGAAATCAGACAGTTTTACAACATGTTCTGTCTCATCACTATATGCACCAACCATATTGGATCCCATCGTAAAAATTCCACCTTGTATCAGTACCATAGCCTCGATATATTTAGATATCGTCTTTACCCTATTCTTAGAAATTCCATTACACCATTTGATATCCAAACCATTGATATTCGTCGGGAAGGTATATGGAGAATCTATTATTTCCGTACCCTCTAAAACATCTTCATCATCCGTTTCTGTTTTATCTACATACTGAGACTCATATCGCTTAGTTCCTCCACTCATCGTGTCGAAGTTTGAGAAAACAGCAATAAATTCAGAAACAGTCTGATAACGTTTTTTCTTCATCGGTTCCATAGCCTTCTCTATAGATTGAGTTACCTCAGTCGAAGTTCCTGATAGTGCAATAAACTCATCAAACGGAAATCCTTCATTCAAAATAGAGGCTGCAAGAGGAGGTTTTTTACCTGTCAACATTTTAAAAATTGTACCTCCCAAAGCATATACATCCATTGTAACAGGGGCTGAACCAGAATAGCTGTAATTACTCTGCTCCAATGGTGCATAACCGGGAGTGCCTCCTCCGATTGTTGTACTTGACTCGGGCACTCCGTTGACATTAAAACTCTTTGATAAACCAAAGTCAATAAGAGCTATGTCGCCATTTTGACGCATCATAACATTCGCAGGCTTAAGATCCAGATGATAGAATCCTAAAGAGTGCATATACGATAACGCAGCTCCTATCTCTTGGGCAATAGATATTGTTTTCTGAAGTGACAATCTTTGATTTTTATATATCAATTCATCTAACGAGCCTCCCGCACAATACTCCATTGAATAGTAGATTGTATTGTTTGCTTCAAAGAGTTCTATAACCTTTACTATGTTTTTATGCTGTAGTTTACTTAAGTTTCTTGCCTCCTTTTCAAACTTCTTTTTATAATCAATGAAAAGACCGGCTTGACTTCCGAATGTAACAGACGCACCATTTCTACCGTTTACATCTCTCATGTAAAACTCTTTAATAGCAACATAAACATTACTATCAACAGTTCCCAAAGCACCTTTAATTTTCAACGATGCCAGATATGTAATGCCAAAGCTACCTTGCCCTAACACTCGTTCTACACGATAATCGTACGCAGCACCATGAAGTATCGCCCCTACTCTTAAAGTATTCAATTCCATAAAAACTGTTTATAAAGCTATTTTCTATGAGAAGTTGCCTAACTTTCAAGTTAGACAACCTCTCTTAAAATTAAATAAATTCTTAATATTTTGGTGATGGGCCATACTCATTCTCTTCAATCTGTGAATCTTTAACCAATAAGACCAAGAGAATAATTGCGCCTACATAGGGGATTACATTAATCCAATACCACCAACCACTCTTACCTATATCGTGTAAACGTCTTACTGTCACACAGATACCAGGAACCCATAGCACCAAGCCGACAAGCATGAAGATAACTATTGATGCAAAATAGGCATCTGTATTATAACCTCCATCTGAAACCAACACTGAGGTAAAACCCATTATAAAGCCATAAATAGATGCCAATACTTGGAACCACCAATACTCTGAACGACGAGCTCTACCTTTAAAAGTGAAAGTTTTAAAACACTTTTTAACTGCCTCGCCAAATGACAATTGTGGCTTAGCATACTGAATGTAATTGTTTTGTTGCATAACTGTTTGTATTTATTTGTTAATTACTAATTTTCATCTCTCAAACATGACTACTTGAGTATATTTGCAAAAATAATAACATTTTTCTCAAACGTTACACTTTTACACTTATATTTTTAAACTTTAACAATATTGTCAGTTACACACGCACCACATAATGGTATAACCAACAATCTTTAATTTTCGTATACAAAAGTAAAAACATGAAAATTCAATAACAAACTTTTCTCTTCATTTTGTACGAAATACCCGGATTATTACATGAAATAAAAAGGAATGAGGAATAACTTGAAGTGCCCCTAAAAGTTTTTTGTCCAAACTTTTAGGGGCACTTAACTCATAACTAATTAATTCCAAACAGATAGTGTCCTACCTCCCATTAATGGAATTTTTGATAAAGCGGAATATATCGGCGAGTATCAATACAGGCGATGTATAGAGGATAATCATGCACCAGTCGTCAAACGAAAGTGGCTCCACTCCAAACATCTTGCCACCAAAGGTTACAATCAATATCTGACCGGCCAGAATTACAAGGGTAATCAGCCAGAATCCCGCACTATGCGACTCCACAACAGCCCTACGATTCCTGAACAGATCAATTGCATCCTGAATCAAACTTCTCTCTGTTCTGAAATATTTGGCATTGAACAGATTCCAGAACTGAAGCATCACAAATATCGAGAAGAAGATTGCCATCTCATGTCCTGCAACATGGGCCTTATTTTTCGACATATCAAACAATCCATCCCAAAGGAGTCGTAAATTATCACCGGAAAAGAGCGAGCTAACCGTAATCATCTCACCATCAACGTGCCACAATAGTTGCCACAACGCCGCCATCGCCACAAAAAATATCAAACCTACACCCAAAATAAGTCTTAACATCCCTCTATCCACGATATGGCTTTTAGGTGAGCGAGGGCGCTCGTTAAGAACCTTTTTGTCAGCAGGGAGCGATGAGAGGGCCATTGCAGCAAAGGTATCCATTATCAGATTTACCCACAACATCTGAGTAACTGTCAATGGTGAATCCACTCCTATGAATGCGCCCAACAACACTATAAGACAGGCACATACATTGATTGTCATCTGGAAAATGATAAATCTGCGAATATTCAGATACAACGAACGTCCCCACATAATAGCCTTATTGATACTGGCAAACGAGTTATCTATGATGGTAATATCACTCGCCTCCTTTGCACGCGATGTGCCATCGCCCATCGACAATCCGACCTGCGCCTTGCTCAGTGCCGGAGCATCGTTTGTGCCATCGCCCGTAACCGCAACAACCTCATTATTACGCTGTAACAAGGTTACTAAGCGAGCCTTATCCTCGGGACGTGCGCGTGCAATAATCTTGAACGAGGGATCCTTTACCAACTTCAATGCCTCGTCATCGCCCATTGCCGCAAAATCAGGCCCGGTAATTGTGCGACGCTCATCCTCGACACTACGAATCAAACCAATCTGACGGCCAATCTCGTTGGCGGTTCCGGGAGTATCTCCGGTTACAATAATCACCCTTACATGAGCCCTGTTCATACAGGTCTCTATCGCCTCGCGCACATCGGGACGGATCGGATCGGCAATACCAACCACACCCTGGAAAACCAGCTCCTTGTCAATACCTATACGCTGATACGCAAAACCAAGAGTACGCATTGCTCTGCCCTGATAATTGCGCAACACCTGCTCGATATGAGTCGGCTCAACTCCGTCAGCAACCGAACCACACATCTGCAACACTATCTCAGGAGCACCCTTAACCAAGCGAATCGGCCTTTTGTCATCACCTTCAACAAGTGTCTCCATATATTTTGTCTCGGTCGAGAAGGGCTTCTGCTCCTCTACACTCAGCGTGTTTCTATAATACTGGTACTCCTTTTTAAATCCCCTTGAAAGCCACTCAAGCAGAGCACACTCGGTAGGATTTCCCACACGCTGCACAGCACCACTCTCATCCTTCGATAACTCGGCTGTCGAATTCACTGCTACATTCATAAAAAGCAGTTCCTGCTCATTGCCATATATATCGTTCTCAATAACAGTCATTTTATTCTGGGTGAGGGTTCCCGTCTTATCGGTACATATAACGGTCGCCGCACCCATAGTCTCGCACGCATGCAACTTGCGCACCAGATTATTCTCGCGCAACATTCTGCGCATACTGAGAGCCAGACTCACAGTAACACTCATCGGCAAGCCTTCGGGTACCGCAACAACAATCAACGTTACTGCAATCATCACCGATGCCAATGTAAACTGCAAAAGTTTCAGGAACTCACTACCTACCGTCTGGTCAGCCTCGCCCGCTCCGGTTATAAAGTAATATGCCAAACGGCCTATCACGATTAAAGTAGCCAGAATAAAGCTTGCGGTAGAGATCCACTTGCCCAACTGTGCCAACTGCTGATTCAAAGGTGTCTCGACATCACTTCCCTCGCTACTCTTCATAACACCTTTACCCTCTTCAGTATCAATACCGACAGCCTTTACACAATATATGGCATTTCCCTCGATGATTATAGAGCCTCGAAGCAACACATTTGAGGGATATGTGGCATCACTACGGAACTCCTCGCGTTTAGTAGTCTTTGTTGTATAGGTCTCACCTGTAAAATTCGACTCATCGACCCTCAACGATATACAGTGAAGCAACTCTCCGTCGGCAGGCACCTCGTCGCCACCCTCTAAACGGACAATATCGCCCACAACAACATCCTGTTTTTTAATATGCATCAGGCGAGGACGCTCTCCTGCACTCATTCGGCGAATAACCTTCACGGGACGCGAATCCTTAACCTTGTTCAACAAATCAAACTCCTTTCCCGCCTTAACCTCGAAAATAAAACCGACACCGGTAGCCAACAGCAAAGAGATTAACACACCTGTCGGCTCCAAAAGGATGGTTTTGCTCATTCCAAGGAAAAACACCTCATAGCATGACACCCCTATCGACAGGACAAAAACAACTAAAAGGACTATAATTATAGGATCTTTAAACTTTTCTAAATAGGCCCTCCATAAAGACTCCCTCTCCGGAGGCGGTATAATATTGACTCCTCGCCCGTTACGAACCTCATCAGAGTCATTGGCAAGAGCCTTATCCAAATATGAATTTTTACCACTCATAGTTCAAGTTCGCACATATAAAATTGAATCCACGAAATTAATAAAATACTTTTAATAAACGATACCTATAAATAAAATTGCAATACTTAAAAAGAGGTTGCCGTTTTACGACAACCCCTCACCATTAACCAACTAATTCATATCTACATATTATAACACTGATTCTTTATTTTATTAAATCACAATTTCTATCATACTCCCGCTGCAATATGCATCATACATTTGCGTCATCATTTAGATAATCTACCTCATCAGCAGAAGCATACATATTACTACCACCTAATGAGTGATCATTAAACTCATGAACTCCGATATGCTCCTGTGAAATATCAAGCACCTCATTTTCGGTTATTTCACCATCACCATTGACATCTGTAACTGCTAACTCAAACTCTCCTCCATCACCATTTACATCAACCAAATAGACGGGCTGACCATCAACTGTCATTACGCCAACATTAACACCGCTCTCAGGATCCGACACTACACCATGCAACTCTACTTCAGGCGTAGTCTCAATAACCGGGATATCATCTGCAGGCTCAGTTATTATCTCTGGTTCCGCTTCAATTGTGTTAGTATTGATATTAACACTAAAATCAAAGTGGCTATTGTACTCAGCTATCTCCTCGTCGCTCATAGCATCCCACTCCTCCGCTGTAAAGGTATTATAAACATTTCCATGCCAAACAAAAGCACCGCCGGCACCAACCTCTGCACGAGCAGCCGCAAAGGCCTCGCCAAAACTCATATCATCGGTTACACTTGTTGCAATATCAATACCTCCGTCACACCACTCAGGATAAATGATTTGACCCGGCTCTGGTTCTGGTGTAATAATATCTTCATTGTCATAAAGGTAGGCCATTGTTCCGGCAGAAGCCGCTCCACCCATCAATATTCCTGTTGTCATACCAATAGCAACCTTGGTACCATAACCCTTAGAACTATTCTCTACCTGCACATTCTGCTGAGCAACTCTCTGAGAAGTTCTCTCTAACTCTGTTCTTTCTGTATCCATAATCCGGTATTTTAATTTGTTATAACTATTTTAACTTTCTGAAACAAAGTTAAAGGCATTTTAAAGTAAAAACAAATATTTAAATACATCTTGTACAAAATACCCCGATTATTACACGAAATGGTACAGTTTGAAAAACTTCATTTTTTCTATTATGGTTGCCCTCAGTGATAACCATTTCTATGTTAATGTAAAATCGCACATTACATCATTGCAATCCTTCACACTACTAGAATACAAGGAGACAAAACAGTATTATTAAAACTATTACGAAAAACAATAATGTTCCCTTTAAACACCCTTTTTGATTTACGTCAGACGAGGTTTTGGTTGTTGCTTCAACGTCATCTATTCCGGGAGGTGGACCATAAACACACCCCATATCATCTATTCCGGGAGGTGGGCCATATACTGTTCTAAAATCATCTATCAAATTATGTTCCAACAATGTATCCTCATCCGAACCGTTAAAAACAAAATTTTTTACACAGGGAAGCATCTTCAATATCTCCATATTAAGTTGAGCTATATCGCCTATGATATTTCCATATTCTCTTCTCCAACCGGAAATCCAATACTCCCCATACAATTTTTTCCCGACATCGTACAATGATATTTTCCAATACTCGGGTGTCTCTGAATTCTCTGCAAATGGATCTCCATCTTTTATAATATCTCTTCTGACTGAAAGTGGCAAACATTGAAATTTACTCAATATAGACTCAAATTCTCCTGGTAATAACTCCGTGAAAAGCATTGTGCGGTGCTCTACACCATCTCCAATAAATGGCATATTTTTACCATATACAACTCCGTATCTATCAACAAATGCTGTATATCCCTTATCTGGACAACGCTCAGGGAAAGCCGGCGAGTAATCAATTCTAACCATTACTGTTGTCGGGCGAATAATAAAATCGGAATTATTCAATATGGTTCCACAAGATAAAGCACCTCTCATCTGTCCCATTTTTTATTTCTCATGACATAAACAATTCTTGTCTGCACAGGAATAGGTCAATTCCATTGTTCAACCTACTCCATAACAAACAAGAATATTAAGGATGTAAGAATCCGGTTATTGATTCTCTTCTCTATTAACAACCTCAGTTATAGTTTCAAACATCTCGTTCTTTTGCTCCTCAACTACTGCTGCAACACCACTTTCAACAGTAGAAACGTTACCTTCTGAAACAGGAACACTACCTTCAGGAACAGGAGGGACAACAGAAGCATCCGCATCCGGAACAGCAACTGCATTCGGAGAATCAGCCTCAGGTACATCTTCTTCAACTGTAGGTTCAGTAGCCGGTTTATGTGGCACTCCACTCTGTATCAACTCCTGAACAGGAAGAGTTGCAGCTCCATTACCACCTGTATTTCCTGCACCCTCAGATACCGGGGCATCGGTAACAGGTATCACTACCTGAATTGTTGGAACAGAAGTATTATTTACAGAAGTATTACCCCCCGTATTACCAGGGCCTGGAACAACTCCTTCACCATCCGTTTTTGTCGTATCCACACGACTTCCCTGGAACCAAGACCAAATTTGATTTATATTAAACTTCTCCTCTTTCGCAGAAACAACCCCACTTATAACGAAATAGAGAATAAGCAATCCAATCACAACTGATAAGGTGCAAACTATAGCTTTCAGATCCAAACGAACTTTAGCTATCTTCAACAGATTTCTTTTAATATCAAAAACAAAAAAGCTCTCATCATCTATTGTATCAAGGACTTTATCCTCAACTACAACAGGCACCTTAGATACAGATATCTTCTCAGGCTGAACTTTATGAGTTTCTTCTTTAGTTGTTTGATTATCATCAACAATCTCTTCAAGCACCTCAGAGTCATCCTGTTGACCAGCAGCATTATCAGTAGCAAAAGCAATTTTGTCGGCATCTCCCTCAACGTCAAGAATATGAACAATAATAGCTGTATGATTATCCTTATGTTCCTGAGTCATTCGAACAAGCATCTTTAATCTGTTCTCATCATCAACTCCTTTTGGCGAGAACAGGTATTGAAAATTCTCATCCTCCAACTCTTCCAACACTCCATCGCTACACAACATAAAGTAATCTCCCGCCTTAATATCTGTAGTATGATAAATATCAGCTTTAGGACGATACTCCATATTGGGTTGCATTGCACGTGTAATTACATTCTTCTGACGTGAATACTTAGCCTCTTCCGGAGTCAACTCTCCTATGCGAATCAAATCATTAACCAAAGAGTGATCGCGGGTCTGGAAAAGTATTTGTGTAGTGTATTCATCCTTACCCGGACGTATATGATATACACGGCTATCACCGATATGGGCAATTGTAGCTCCACCTGAATGAAGTTTCAGGAAGGTCATTGTGGTTCCCATCTTTTTCTCTGCACCGGTATCTTTGTCATCCAAAGCATCATAAGCAGAATTCAAAGCCGCTATAAAATCACTATCAGTAAATCGTCCTTCAGGATCAGCACCATCGCACATGATAGCATTGCTGATAGCTTCACAAACAGTTGCACTGGCAACCTCGCCGGAATCATGCCCACCCATTCCATCACAAACAATGAAAAGACGGTCATTCTCATTACAATTACCATAAGCCGGGAATAGCGAATCCTCCTGATTCGCCCGCTTTCCCAGTTCCCACATATTAAATGCTTGTAACTTGTACTTCATAATATCAAATTTATTTCAAAGAGGTCTTATCTTCATCAGGTAACTCAAAAGTTACTACAATGTCCGGAAGATATATCTTATCTCCATCAGCCAACTTTATCTTATCACCTGCTTCCAATACGGCATCATTCACTTTAGTAGTATTAACCTCCTTTTTATACAGAGATGCATAATGAATATAACCGGAATTTGAATCTTTTACCACATTAATCACAATATGCTCACGGCTAAGGCGCTTATGTGCAGGATCGGTTGGTATCTGAATAGTTGCCTTTGATGAAGCAGCCGCTCTACCTATAATGTTATTACCCAACTTCAATGGAATCAGCTTTCCATCCGGCATTTTTAACTCACCAATAAGAGCATTTAAATTGGTATTTAGTTTGGTTTTCTCATAACCAGTTGTATACTGGGTCTTCTCATTATTACCATAGTGTGTTCTGTCATCTTTGCCATATATAGTAGGATTCTCTCCATTACCATTCATAACTCTATAGTTTATAAAAGGGTTAATCTCTTTGCATGACGGGCACTTTACCAATTTGTTCTCAATACCCGGTACATTTTTTACATTCATAACTGCCCCACATTTAGGACACTTTATCTTAACTACTCCACTCATAACTCTTTACAATTACCATTTCATTATAACCATATTATCCGAAAAACTTCCCCACATCACCGGATGTTGTTTTCCTTCCGAAACACTTGAAACCTTTGTATGGACATATGTAAACAACTCCTTTGCCGTGATTCTTTTATCTCTATTCGCATCGGCTCCGCCACGCAAACCACTTTGAAGATATGTGGTAAAGAAACCATTCTGCATTCCTCGTCTTTCAAACGATGTTTCATTACTTCTTGACGAAAGGAACAACATAATATTGCTCTTTTTCACATCATTTACTTCACTTTGTGAAACATTACCGCCAACTCTAATTTTTCCGGAAAAACAGGCATCTGCAAAGATCATCTTGTTTCTTGACTTGCTTTTAGACATCGCATTGCGTACCTCTGAATAGGAGAAATTGGCATCATAACCACAGAAACCTCCTTGATAACCGTGTCCGCTATAAAAGAACAGAACTACATCATCAGGACCTGCCTGCGAAAAGACCCTTACCATAGCTGCCAGAATACGCTTTTTGGTAGCCTTCTCATTCAAAAGCTGTGTATATACCAAATCACTATTCTTTGAATAGAGCCATGTTATTGTCTGGGCATCTCTTGCCGGCAAATTCAAATCATTCTTAGTTCCCGGATAATCTGATATTCCAACTGACACCAAAAAAACTTTGGCATGAACCAGTGTAGGAGCCAAAAGCGACAACACCAATAAAACAAGCAATCTTTTACTCATAACACTTCATTAACTCAAACCATCAATATTGGACGATGCCATATTGGCAAACATATCTACATCCACATTCTGATCGCTGATATCATAAATCTCATCATCAGTTATCTGACCATCTCCATTTACATCGCTGAACATATAGTCAAACTCTCCATTACCATATTCAGGATCAACATCGACCAAATAAACCTCCTGATCATCGACCAACATTGAACCAATATCGTAACCGCTATCACTATCATGAATAACGCCCAACACCTCAATCTCGGCATCCTCTATAATCTCGCCATTATCACTCCCGGCTATATTTTCAGGAATTGTGTTTCCATCATCGGTACCACTCCATGCAAAGTGCGAATTGTACTCCTCGATCTCCTCTTCACTCATACTATTCCACTCTTCAGCTGTATAAGTACTATAGACATTTCCACGCCACTCAAAAGCACCTCCTGAGCCGACCTCTGCACGAGCAGCAGCGAAGGCCTCGCCAAAACTCATCTCATTGTTCACAGTTGTTGCCACATCAACACCTCCATCACTCCAGGTATCGATAGGCTCCATAACATCCTCACCTTCGGGCATAATCAACTCGTTATCATCTTCAACTTCTGCCGCCATAGCATTAACCCCGACAAACGAGGATAGAGAACCTACAAGGATTCCGGCTCCGGCTCCAACTGCAGCCTTTTTGAAAAACGAGCCACCACCTTTACTCTCATTCACATCCGGAGCTGCTACCGATTCATTACGTACCTCATTACCGGTAAATCCTGAATCCAAACGTGTACTCTCGTTATCTATAACTCTATTAGCTCCATCTAACATTGTCTTCTCAGTATCCATAATTATTACTTTTTATTGTTCAACACCTCGATTAATGAATTGATATTCTTACTCGGGATCTGCTCTTTCAGTGCCAATTCCACCTCAAGTAACTCAGAACGTAACTCCAAACATATCGAATCCTGTCGTATATTCAAAAGCTCCTGAGTATCGTAAGCCACTCCACTCTCACTCATATTACGTTTACTCTCAGCTATAGCCAGTTCACGTTCCAATTCCGCCTTACGTTGATTCAACTCTTTGATCTTAACTGTTGAATTCACATCCTGACTTCCTTGATTATCAAGCTGAGCAATTGCAGGGAATGATACTAACATCACCATCAACACTGCAAATATCTTATTAATATTCTTCATTTCAAAACTTTTAATAACTTGTTTAACCTCTTTGACAATTTATTTAATCCCGTACATACTCTTAACCGAGGGAAGAGCATCCTGATTCACCAAATATGGGATATCACCACCAATCTCCTTATACTCGCCGGGCTTTTGAATCAATGATTTCTTATACAATTTCAAAGAACCTTTTGGAACCGTAATTATCAAATCCTGATTTGCAACCTGTAACAAGAAACACTCTCCTGAAGCATCCAGTGCTGTCATTACCGGCATCACACCCTTAAACTCAATCTCATTCAAACTCTTCAATCGTGCAAACTCGCGAAACGAGAGAGTCTCAAGACTGTCAGACAATACCACCTTACTGACTCCGTAACAATCTGAAAGTGCACCAGGAGTAACTACCTTTGTTGAACTATTCAATACTACATTACCACTATATGCGCGTGGGCAACAATATAAGGTCTCACCACATTTATCATACAACAAACCATCTATTGAAGCGAAATAGTTGTTATTTACGTCAACATTGATCTCTTTAAGATGCATCAATTTCTTTGCATTTATCACCTTGGTAACCTTGGCAGGGATAGTTATTGATTCCAATTTATCACTCCAACGGAAAACTGCCAGATTTATCTCATTCCATTCACCTCCAAGAGTGATGTGTTGAATATTCGGACATTTAAAAAATGCACCCTCGCCTATCTCAATATTATTTGATGGGAAAACAATTTTACTCAAAGAGGTACAACCTTCAAAAGCGAATGCTCCGATTTTGGTAATCCCCATAGGTATGACGATTCCTGTCAATTTATCGGCACCACTGAAAGCCTTGCTTCCTATTGATACCACATTGTAAATCTCTCCATTGTGACGAATCTTTGAAGGGAGTGAAATCTCTCCTGAATATTCACTTTGAACATCGTCGGTGATACTACCGAAATAGGTTACACCAACACTCTTGTCCTTTTCACTCAAAATATTAAAATAGACCTTTTGACCATTCAAGGTTACTACCAAATCCTGTGCATATAATGCTCCACTCAAAAGCAATAGCACAAACAAAGAGAATAACTTTTTCATATTTATACATTATTAAGCGTTATATTCAAAATCAGTCACATCGGCATTATTGATATAATCATCATTATATGCCAACTCATTAACTTCAGGCTCCACATCAAGAATAGTAGTATCAACGAACTGCCCATCTACCAAATGCTCCTCAGGTGCCTCTGAAATATAGTCATCCTGTATATCTAAACCATCATCTATTGTCTCAACGGGAGTATCAAATACCTCTTCTGCCACCAAAACACCGGTAACCATTCCTACCATAGTTCCTACAGAAGAACCCAAGGCTGTTGCTACAACATCACCTACACCATTTTTATTATTCTTACCCATAATCTTGTTGTTTTAATTATTAATCTGATACAAAGTTAAACTCACAAAAAGCTTAAAGCAAACATTTAAAACCATTCTGTATGAAATACCCCGATTATTACACGAAATGGTAGGATTTGATAAAGTTTATAAATTCATAATATTGCCGCAATCTGCTTTAAGATATAATTAGGAATTAGGAATTA
>JAGBFU010000083.1 GCA_017936285.1 Marinifilaceae bacterium
CCAAGATGAGTTGTACATCAATGCAAATCACGCAAGTATGTAGAAATCAGAACAGTTGCCAACTCATTACCTCGTTCTTGAACTTTCCGCATAAACTTTTTATTCTTAGCGGATTATGAGATTATTCCAAAAATATACATTATCTCTGGAAAAATCTAACGAATGAAGGAAAATAAGGTATAATTGACAAAACCTGAACATTTATCTGCTTTTTAACGTAAGTTTAAGAAACTTACTAAAAAACTACAACTATGTTAAGAGGCACTTTACTTGTACTATTATGTCTGGCAGTTGGATTCATATCAAGCATGTACCAGACCGATGCACTAATCGAGTGGTATCCATACCTGGCAAAATCTGCACTATCACCCTCGCCCATTGTATTTCCAATTGTATGGGGAATTCTTTACATACTGATGGGAATCTCTGCAGCATTTGTTTTCTCGCCCAAACTTCCGAACACAAGAGAGAAGAGACGAACCATCCGACTATTCTGGATTCAGCTAGCTCTAAATTTTATGTGGAGCATTCTATTCTTCTACTTTATGAGTCCCGGGTGGGCGTTAATTGATATCTTCTTCCTGGATTTAGTGGTTGTTCTTTACTTTATGACTGCATTTAAGGTACATAAGTGGGCAGCCTATCTATATATTCCATATATTCTTTGGCTCACTTTGGCGACCTATTTAAACATCTTTATCGTGATGTTCAATTAGCAATCCTAATCTACATATTGATAAAGTGAACGGCAGCACAGGCAGTCATTGCAGCGGTTTCAGTCCTCAAACGACTCTCACCAAGGGTCAGAGGCTTGAAGCCGTTGGCAATTGCCAATGCAACCTCCTCTTCGCTAAAATCGCCTTCTGGGCCAATCATAATGGTAACATCGGCTCCTGCAGGACACGCCTGTTTTAGTGACACCTTTTCACCGGGATGACAATGAGCAATAAACTTATACTCTGAATTACAACTCTTTACAAAATCAGAAAACTTCGTCATATCGTTGAGCAGTGGCAGATATGCCTTCAACGACTGTTTCATGGCAGAGACAAGCACCTTCTCCAAACGCTCTAATTTCACCTCTTTACGCTCAGAGTAGCGAGCATTAATCATTGTTACCTGATTTATGCCCATCTCGGTACACTTCTCCAACATCCACTCAATGCGGTCTATATTTTTGGTTGGAGCAATTGCAATATGAATAGAGTAATTCCGAAGTTCCCACTCCGGAGTGGTTTCAACAATTGTCACTACACACTTCTTGGGCGAGGCCTCGCTTATAACCCCCTCATACTTATTACCCTTACCATCAACAAGGATAACCTCGTCACCATTTGTCAAACGCAACACCTGAACACAATGCTTCGACTCCTGAGGCGACATTGTATAAGGAGAGCCCTGAATATCGGGTGTATAGAAAATTCTCATACCTTAACAAACTGATTAGTCTCTACGGCCCATGAATATTGATATGTAGTAAAGCAGAGTTGCCAACGATGACAATGCAGCTACCACATATGTGTATGCAGCCCATTTCAAGGCATCTTGTGCCTTATCATGGGTACCATAATCGGTAATCCCTGTTGTTCCAAGCCAAACCAACGCTCTCTTACTTGCATTAATCTCGACTGGAAGAGTTACGAATGAGAAGAGTGTTGTGGTTGCAAATAGAATAATACCTATTAGTAGTAGGTTTGGAAATGATTCTACCATGAGCATGCCGGCCAGCAAAATCCACTGTACATATCTCGATGCAAAGCTGACTACAGGCACCATTTTACTTCTCAAACCCAACCATACATATCCGTAGGCATCCTGGAGAGCATGCCCTGTTTCATGAGCAGCAACCGCAGCCGCAGCAATACTATTGCTATAATAGACGTCCTGGCTCAAATTAATAATTCGTGTGGCAGGGTTGTAATGGTCGGTCAGGAAGCCATTTACACACATTACCTTAACGGTAGTAATTCCATTATCACGAAGCATCTTCTCTGCCACCTCTTTTCCTGTCATTCCATTCGATGTTGGTATTTTTGAATAGCGCTCAAAACGACTCTTTAATTGCGCTTGAATAAGTAGGCTTATTAATGTGAATGCAATAAAAATTCCCCACATTCCATAACCTCCCATAAATAATCCTGTAGTATGTTCCATATCTTTACATCTATTTAATTCCTAATTCCTAATTCGCAAACACTTCGTGTTTCCGCAAAATCGGCGGCGGTTAACCACACTTCGTGCGCTTCTACTCCTCGCGGCTCAGCATAATCCAAATAAACTTGGTTTCTGCATTCACCTTGCACGATTTTTCCTAATTCGCAAACACTTCGTGTTTCCGCAAAATCGGCGGCGGTTAACCACACTTCGTGTGCTTCTACTCCTCGCGGTTCGGCATAATCCAAGTAAACTTGGCTTCTGCACTCACCTTGCACGATTTTTCCTAATTCCTAATTCCTAATTGGTAATTGGTAACATTTTACGCCCCAAAGATACAGCCAATTTTACAATGAAAAAAATTAAAAAATGCTAAATACTTGGAAAAATATAAATTTCTATATACTTTCGTGTCGTGGCGGAAACGTTTGCAACGTTGAGCCTGTTTTTAGTATTCAAATTAAATACATTTATAAGTTATGAAAGCTTACAATCCTAACGAGATTAAGAACATCGCAATTGTAGGTGCTGCCGGAGCTGGTAAGACCACTCTTGCAGAGGCGATGATGTACGAGGGCGGGGTCATTCCGCGCCGCGGTAGTGTTAGTGCAAAAAATACAGCTTCGGACTATCGTCCGGTAGAGCAAGAGTATGGTTCTTCTGTATTCCCAGCAGTTCTATATTCTGAGTGGAAAGAGCAAAAGTTGAACTTTATTGACACTCCGGGCGCAGACGATTTTGTCGGTGGTGTAATATCTGCTCTTGAGGTTGCCGATTCTGCCGTTTTGGTAGTTAACTCGGTTAATGGTGTTGAGGTTGGAACAGAGATGATGTACAGACATGCCAAGAAGTTCCACAAACCTCTTATCTTTATAATGAACCAACTTGATCACGAGAAGGTTAGATTTGATGAGTCATTAGAGGCTTTGAAAGCTTCTTTCGGTCCTAAGGTGGTTCAGATTCAATACCCTGTCAATCCGGGTGCCGGTTTCAATCGCGTTGTCGATGTATTGAAAATGGAGATGTACCAGTGGAAACCTGAGGGTGGTAAACCAGATGTACTTCCGATTCCAGAGGAGGAGATGGATAAGGCTATGGAGCTACACAATGCTCTTGTTGAGGCAGCTGCCGAGAATGATGACAACCTGATGGAGAAGTTCTTTGATCAGGGTACATTGAGCGAGGACGAGATGCGTGCAGGAATCAGAAAGGGATTGATGCTGAGAGATATGTTCCCGGTATTCTGCGTATCTGCTGAGAAGGATATGTGCGTACGTCGTTTCATGGAGTTCCTTGTTAATGTTGCACCAAGTGCAGCTGCAACTCCAGGAATGATGACAAAGGATGGAGAGTATGTTCCATATAATGTTAACGGACCTACATCTGCTTTCGTTTTCAGTACAACAGTTGAGCAACATATTGGTGAGATCAACTATTTTAAGGTTGTTTCAGGTGTTCTTAAAGAGAACGATGACATGACCAACATGACCACAGGTTCCAAGGAGAGAATCAGCCAGTTGTTTGCCGTTGCCGGAAAGAACAGAACAAAGGTGTCTGAGTTGCGTGCAGGTGATATTGGAGCAACTGTTAAGTTGAAAGGAACCAACAACGGAGATACCTTGAATGGAAAGGATTGTGAGTATGTATATCCGGAGATCAAATATCCTAACGTACGCTTTAGAACTGCAGTTAAGGCGGTTAACAAAGCTGACGAGGAGAAGATGGCTTTGGTTTTGAACAGAATGCACGAGGAGGATCCATCATTGTTGGTAGAGTACTCTAAGGAGTTGAAGCAACTTATCCTTTCAGGACAGGGTGAGTTCCACTTGAATACAATGAAGTGGCGTATTGAGCACAACGATAAGATCAATATCGAATTCATTGCTCCGAAGATTCCATATCGTGAGACTATTACAAAGGCTGCTCACGCTGATTACCGCCACAAGAAACAGTCAGGAGGTGCCGGACAGTTTGGAGAGGTTCACTTGGTAATCGAGCCATACGAGGAGGGCATGCCAGAGCCAGTATCATATAAGATTAATGGAGTTGATACCAAGGTTTCTGTTAAAGGTAAAGAGGTTTATGATTTGCCTTGGGGAGGAAAATTGGTATTCTACAACTGTATCGTTGGTGGTGTAATTGACGCTCGCTTCATGCCTGCAATCCTGAAGGGTATTATGGAGAAGATGGAGGAGGGACCACTTACCGGTTCATACGCCCGCGATATCAGAGTTTGCGTATATGATGGTAAGATGCACCCGGTTGATTCAAACGAGATTTCGTTCAAGCTTGCAGGACGTCATGCATTCAGCGAGGCCTTCAAGAAGGCAACTCCAAAGATTTTGGAGCCAATCTACGATGTAGAGGTTCTTACTCCGGACGAGGATATGGGTGATGTAATGAGTGATTTGCAGACCCGTAGAGCTATCATCATGGGTATGGAGGCTGACTTCGGATTCCAGAAGCTATCAGCTAAGGTTCCATTGAAGGAGATGCAGAGATACTCAACATCTTTGAGCTCTATCACCGGAGGTCGCGCTACATTCTCAATGAATTTCTCTGGCTACGAGAAGGTTCCTGCAGAGGTTCAGGAGGAGTTGTTGGCAGCATACCACGAAGAGGATGAGGATTAATCATAATCCATATAACATATCAGAGAGCGGCTTTACAAGAGTCGCTCTCATTTTTTACCCTCCAATCTGTTTAACAGATGGCGTATCACATCTATTCCTTCAAGATTTACAGAGAGGTCGTAATAAAGGTGCGAATAGATTTGTAACTCTCTTGCCTGGCTAATTGTCAAACAACTCTCCTCGCCAATTTGTAAAGGCTCAAGAAGCCCCATATCTGTTAAACTTGAAACAAACTCCGGCTCTATATGGCTCCATAAGCAATACTCCCTTATTATTACATAATCCTGTTGCATCTTATTGATATTTTGGTGACAAACTCTTCAATTGCTGAAACAGCTCTCGCTCCTTATCTGATATCGAGGTCGGCATAACAACCGAATAGGTTACAATCAAATCCCCTCGCCTACCATCTTGCTTATATATTGGAAATCCTTTACCACGTAAACGTACCCTTGCTCCATTTTGGGTAAGCTCTTTAACCCTCAATCGCAACTTTTCGGTCAGATCCTGTATAACCACCTCACCGCCAAGTATTGCAGTATAAAGATCAAGCGAAACTGTTACATATAGGTCATTTCCAACTCTTTCAAAATCAGAATCGGGTAAAATCCTAAAGGTTATATAAAGATCTCCATTCTGCTCTTTGGTCGCACCGGGAGCGCCATACCCCGGCAAACGAATCTCCTGCCCATCATAAACTCCCGCAGGGATGGTTATCCTGACACTTTTTCCATTGATATTCAAAATACGTTTATGAGTTTGCGATGCCTCAAGTAGCGAGAGTTGTAACTCTGAATGGAAATCTCGCCCTTTGAAATTTGCCTTTCGACGGCGGTCGGCAGAGCCAAAAAGCGATTCAAAAAAATCGGAGAAACCCTCGCCCGAAGAGGAGAATGGCTCCTCGCCAAAGATAGAGCCAAAATCGAAATCACCCTGATGAGCCTGAGAGTAGTTTGCATACTGAGCTCTTTGCTTCTCAAACTCCTCGGCATGCTCCCAATGCTCGCCATACTTATCATATTTGGCACGCTTCTCTGGGTCACTTAAAACCTCATTTGCCTCATTTATCGCCTGAAATTTTGTATGAGCGCTTTTGTCATCGGGATTCAGATCGGGATGATATTTTCTTGCCAGTTTTTTATAGGCCTTTTTAATCTGCTCTTGTGTTGCACTCTTCTCAACTCCAAGTACCTTATAGTAGTCTATGTATGCCATACCATAAACTACGAGCGAGGCAACATATTTGTTACCTCGCCCCATTATATCTATACTTAGTGAGCGTTATTTAACCAACTCCTCCACAATAAGAGGTGTCGCTCCAAGCTGGCTCTCAACATATTTACGCGCAGACATGCCTGCCGCCTTAGTTATCTCAGGTTTAACAAGCAGTGTATTTAGCAACTCCGCTAACTCCGACGGCTCAGAGTATGTAAATGCACCCCCCTCAGTAATCAAACCAAGAGCCTCGCGGAATTTCTTGTGGTTCGGTCCAAAGATTACCGGCACGCCATATACAGCAGCTTCAAGAGTGTTGTGGATTCCAACACCGAAACCTCCTCCAATGTATGAAACCGAACCATATCGATAGATTGCTGAAAGCATGCCTATACAATCGACAATCAACACTTTACAATCAGCAACATTCTCGGGCATTGCAGTAATTCTTGCCACAGGTTTCTTGCACAATGAAAGAATCTTAGAAATGTGCCCTTCACCAATCTCATGCGGAGCTATAATCCACTTGAAATCACCATCATAACTATTGATATAAGCAAAAAGATTCTCCTCGTCCGGTCCCCAGGTACTGCCGCAAACAACAGAATCCGCTCCATTTAAGAACTTCTCTACCTGCGGAATACTCTTTGCCTCGGTAGCAATCTGTTCGACTCTGTCAAAACGGGTATCTCCTGTCACTACAGCATGCTTGACTCCTATTTTATTGAGCAAATCCAACGACTCCTCATCCTGAACAAAAAGCTTGGTAAAACAGCCAAGCATTTCGCGATACATTCCTCCCCACCACTTAAAGAAGGGCTGAGTAGGCAAAAATATCGCAGATATCAGGTAGGCAGGCACTCCTCTACGCTTAAGCTCTGTAAGAAAGTTATACCAATACTCATACTTAACAATTACTGCTGCTGACGGTTTATAGGCATCAAGAAAAGCCATCGCATTTTTACGATTATCAGCAGGCAGATATAAAATTGCATCGGCTACCGCATAGTTCTTTCGAATCTCATAACCCGATGGCGAGAAGAAGGTGAGAACTATCTTTGTGTCAGGTTCTCTCTTTTTCAACTCCTCAATTACCGGTCTTCCCTGCTCAAACTCTCCAAGCGAAGCTGCATGAAACCACACCCACTTTTCATTACCGGTATTCACCATTACATCATTGGCTTTACCGGCAAGAATTCTCTTTGTGCGTCCTCGCCCATCAAGCAACAACTTAGCCTTTTTATTAAAGGGCGATGCCACTCTGATTGCCAACCCATACAACGCAATTCCTATAGTGTATATCAACTTCATAATCCAACTTTATTGCCATCTAAAGGACAAAGTTACGAAATAAAGTTGTACCTTTGCGGCCGATTTGAACAAATTGTAATAATTGTGGAAAGATTTGGGCTGATTGCAACCACAGAAAAAAATTGCTAAAACGCATATAGGAATCAATTACCCCACTTTCCCGTAATATATTAACTACATAAAATTATTATGGGATACCTATTTACATCTGAATCGGTGTCTGAAGGACACCCTGACAAAGTATCGGATCAGATTTCCGATGCAATTCTTGACAAAATTCTGGCATTCGACCCTGCTGCAAAAGTTGCATGTGAAACACTTGTAACTACAGGACAGGTAGTAATTGCCGGAGAGATTAAGACAAAAACATACGTCGACGTATCGCGTGTTGCTCGCGAAGTGATTGACAAAATTGGCTACAACAAGAGCGAATATATGTTCGATGCCAACTCATGCGGAGTGCTTAGCGCAATTCATGAACAATCTGCCGACATTAATCGCGGAGTAGAGCGCGAGAATCCAATGGACCAAGGAGCAGGAGACCAGGGAATGATGTTTGGTTACGCAACTCGTGAAACCGACAACTATATGCCACTGCCACTGGAGTTGGCTCACACCCTTTTGGAGGAGCTTGCCAAAATCAGAAAAGAGGGAATGAAGATGCTATATCTTCGCCCGGACTCAAAATCGCAGGTGACGGTCGAGTACAACGATGACAATAAGCCAAAACGTATTCATACTATTGTCATCTCTACCCAGCATGATGAGTTTATCCAGCCTGCAACAAACACTCCTGAGGCTCAGGAGGAGGCTGATAAAGCAATGGCAGCGTGGATTAAGAAGGATATAGAGGATATTCTTCTTCCTCGAGTTAAGGAGATTCTTCCTCGCCGAGTAAGAGCGTTGTTCGACAAAGATTTGATTCTTCACGTAAATCCAACTGGAAAATTCGTAATTGGAGGTCCTGCAGGAGATACCGGATTGACAGGAAGAAAGATTATTGTTGACACTTACGGTGGTAAGGGAGCCCACGGAGGTGGAGCCTTCTCCGGAAAAGATCCATCAAAGGTTGACCGCTCTGCTGCATACGCTGCACGCCACATTGCAAAGAACATGGTTGCAGCCGGCATTGCCGACGAGATGCTTGTTCAGGTTTCATACGCTATTGGTGTTGCCGAGCCTGTAGGTATTTATGTTAATACTTACGGAACAAGCAAGGTTGACTTTACCGATGGCGAGATTGCACAAAAGGTTGGCGAGATTTTCGATATGCGCCCTGCAGCTATTGTTGAGCGCTTGAAACTTTGCAACCCAATTTACGAGGAGACCGCAAGTTATGGTCATATGGGACGTACCCCCGAGGTTGTTAAGAAGGTATATACCTCAAACTATTGGCCAACAGTTGAGATGGAGGTTGAGCTGTTTACATGGGAGAAACTTGACTATGTTGACCGCGTAAAACAGGCTTTCTCAAGAAAGGCTAACCCAAAGCCAACTACCGACACAGAGCCGGCTATGGAAGAGCAACCTGCAACCAAAGAGCCTGAGTCAAACATCCCTACCGAGTAATTTACATTTACCGCATAAAGCAATGGTCGGTTCCTGAATTCACAGGAATCGACCATTTTTGCAATATTTAGCAAAAAAACGCATCTATTCTCATGCGAAGAATTTTTTATCTACATTTGCAAATAAATAATAAAATAGTTTCAAGATGCAAAACAAAGCTATAATAGCAACAGGGACCATTGCCATAGTACTTGGCATTGCTGTGGCAATTTGTGGTTTTATAGACAAAGAGCCATTCACAAATATTGTTTTACAGGTTGTTGGAACAATATGCATTATTGATCAAATCTACCGTCTAAACACTATTAAGAAGGAAAGAAGACTAAAAAAAGGAGAAATTTGTAAATATGCTATTGCTGTTTTAGTATTACTCTCAGTACTGACATATATTATTTCAACAATTATACAGACAAACGCATAATTTAAGAGCAAGTCTATCCTGGACTTGCTTACCTAATTTTGGGCGAGGACACAAAAAAAGCGGCTGAATCTCTTCAACCGCTTTTGGTCGAGGTGACACGACTCGAACGTGCGACGTCTTGCTCCCAAAGCAAGCACTCTACCAACTGAGCTACACCTCGTTTTTTGCTTTTGCGATGCAAAGGTATAGCAAATTTTTATATCCTCCAAATTTATTCGGAAAAATTTTTCAAAATAATTAAATCATCTGTCAAACGTACGCCGTCTCCCCACTCATTTGTACGAGACTGATTCAAGTTAATTGCATCATACTCAAGATATTCATCAAAATCAAATGGAATTCCGGAACGTTCCATTACTCTGGAATATAATTTTTCTCTGCTTGGCGCAGTAAAGTACGGGACATTATTATCCATGCAACTAAACTCTTCTGAACGCCAAACTCCATACTGATACTTCAATCCTCCTTCAAAATATCCTACCATTTCATATCCCGGCAGATTGTAATACTTTGCCCAATGAGCCGTTTGGCGACTATTAAAGGTCAAATTGGCCCCAAAACCATAAGACATACTCTCAAGGATATCACTCTTTTCCGCTGCAGGAATTTCGGTTCCATAATAGATGTACTCATCCATCAGCAAGCCAAACGCATGGCCGACAGCCTCGTGACGTACAATCGCTTCGTATCCATCCTGCTTGGAAGTAATTGGAACAACGGCAACATTTGAGTGATTGGTGGAGCTATTCAAATAGGCAGTTCCTGCCGATTCATCCTGATTTGCCATTACCAGGATAACGTTATACCCCCGAATTCCCGGATTATCTACTACATCATATACAAAACTATGTACCTTATCATAATTTACTCCTATATTACTGCTTGATAAGATGTCGGTTAATGAGACCTCAAAAAGGGTGTTGCGTTTCAATGAACTATATCCGCTCGACACTCCACGCTCTTTTGAATGTGATGCAATAACATATACTCCAAAATAGTC